>NZ_RCOD01000027.1:0-140326 GCF_004307505.1 Pseudomonas sp. Sample_11 | reverse complement strand
AAGCGGTGTGTCATTCAACGTGGATGTATCTGATCTGGCGCCTTCGCGAGCAGGCTCGCTCCCACAGGGATTTGGGTTGCGACAAAGATTGCTGATCTGCCCCGGATCTTTGTAGGAGTGAGCCTGCTCGCGAAAGCGGTGTGACAGGCGATGATGATTTTGAATGTGCCGGCGCCTTCGCGGGCAAGCCCGCTCCCACAGGAGTTTTGGTTGCGCTGAAGATTGTGGCCTTGCACCGGACCATTGTGGGAGCGAGCTTGCTCGCGAAAGCGGTGTGTCATTCAACGTGGATGTATCTGATCTGGCGCCTTCGCGAGCAGGCCCGCTCCCACAGGAATTTTGATTGCGCTGAAGATTGTGGCCTTGCACCGGACCATTGTGGGAGCGAGCCTGCTCGCGATAGCGGTGTGTCATTCAATGTGGATGTATCTGATCTGGCGCCTTCGCGGGCAAGCCCGCTCCCACAGGGATTTTGGTTGCGCTGAAGATTGTGGCCTTGCACCGGACCATTGTGGGAGCGAGCTTGCTCGCGAAAGCGGTGTGTCATTCAGCGTGGATGTATCTGATCTGGCGCCTTCGCGGACAAGCCCGCTCCCACAGGGATTTGGGTTGCGCTGAAGATTGTGGCCTTGCCCCGGACCATTGTGGGAGCGAGCTTGCTCGCGAAAGCGGTGTGTCATTCAACGTGGATGTATCTGATCTGGCGCCTTCGCGAGCAGGCTCGCTCCCACAGGGATTTGGGTTGCGACAAAGATTGCTGATCTGCCCCGGATCTTTGTAGGAGTGAGCCTGCTCGCGATAGCGCTGGGTCAGGCGATAAAGAGGTTGAATGTGCCGGCGCCTTCGCGGGCAAGCCCGCTCCCACAGGGATTGGAGTTGGATTGAAGAGTTGAGTTTGTCAGCGGTTGTATTTCAGCGCTTCGACAAACGCTGCAAACGCTGCGGAGCTCTGGCGTCTGTTCGGGTAATAGAGGTGATAGCCCTGAAACGTCGGGCACCACTCTTCCAGCACTTCCACCAGTCGCCCGTCGGCCAGATACGGCGCGACCAATTGCTCGGGCACGTAGGCCACGCCGATGCCGTCCACGGCGGCGTTGAGCACATGCATGATGCTGTTGAACACCAGTTGCCCGTCGACCTTCACGCTGAAATCCTGACCCTTGTGCGCAAACTCCCAGGCGTAAATCGCGCCGGCCGGTTGGTGGCGGATGTTGATGCAGGTGTGCTCCGTCAACTGGTGCGGCGTGGCGGGTGCCGGGTGACGAGCGAAGTACTCGGGCGAGGCCACCACGGCCAGGCGCCAGTCCGGGCCGATGCGCACGGCGATCATGTCTTTGCTGATCGATTCACCGAGACGGATGCCGGCATCGAAGCGTTCCTTGACCACATTGGTAAATCCGTAATCGACGTAAAACTCCAGGGTGATGTCCGGGTAGTCCTGCAAAAACTGCGCAAGCATCGGCCGGATGCACAATTCGATCTGATCGTCCGTGCAGGAAACGCGGATTGTGCCGCTGGGCTTGTCGCGCAATTCGCCGAGGGCTTCGAGCTCGGCGCTGATCTGCTCGAACAGCGGCGCAATTGAGTGCATCAAGCGTTCGCCAGCCTCGGTCGGCGAGACATTGCGCGTCGTACGAGCGAGCAAGCGGATACCCAGACGCTGCTCCAGCGCGCGGACCGTATGACTCAGCGCAGACGGCGTGACGCCGAGGCGGCCGGCAGCCTTGGTGAAGCTTTGCTCCTGGGCCACCGCCAGAAAGGCCTGCAGGTCGTTGACTTTGGCGTTGCTCATTGCTGAATTTTTCTCAAAAGCACATAAAGATTACCGCTACTAATCAAGTTAAGCCCGATCCGTCAAGCTTTGCAGCCTGAGTAACGGGGCAGAAGTGCCTCGATGATTTCTTCTTCAAGACAGGTTTTCGCATGACGGCTCAAGTAATCGACACCCCGACAGCCCAGCCCATGGAAGCGTCCACTGACGGCGAACAACCGGCGTACTGGAGCGGTGTGTTCGCCATGACCTTGTGCGTCTTCGCCCTGATCGCCTCAGAGTTCATGCCGGTCAGTCTGCTCACGCCAATGGCTACGGACTTGCTTATCAGTGAAGGCCTGGCCGGCTATGGCATTGCTATCTCCGGCGCGTTCGCGGTGCTGACCAGCCTGACGATCAGCAGACTCGCCGGTTCGATGGATCGCAAGCGCCTGTTGCTGCTGTTGACCGCGCTGATGTGTGCGTCCGGGCTGGTGGTGGGCCTGGCGCCAAACTACACGGTTTACATGATCGGTCGCGGATTGATCGGTGTGGTGATTGGCGGCTTCTGGTCGATGTCAGCGGCGTTGGCCATGCGTCTGGTGCCGTCCGCCAGCGTGCCCAAGGCATTGGCAATTTTTAACGGCGGCAATGCCCTGGCGACCGTCGTGGCTGCGCCGCTGGGCAGTTATCTGGGCAGCGTGATTGGCTGGCGCGGGGCGTTTTTCTGCCTGATACCGGTGGCGCTGATTGCGCTGCTCTGGCAATGGATCAGCTTGCCCGCGCTGCCGGCCGCGCCACGCAAAGCCAGCGCAGCCAATGTTTTTGCGTTGTTCAAAAGCCGCCGCGTGGCGTTCGGCATGCTCGGCGCAGGTCTGTTCTTCATGGGCCAGTTTGTTCTGTTTACCTACCTGCGACCGTTTCTGGAGACCGTTACCCGGGTCGACGTTTCGATGCTGTCGATCATCCTGCTGGTCATTGGTGTGGCCGGGTTTATCGGCACCGTGGTCATCGGTTCGGTGTTGAAGAAGGGGTTGTATCGCGTGGTGATCGCCATCCCACTGTTGATGGCGATCATCGCGGTGGCGCTCATAGGGATGGGCGGTTCAGTGGGGGCGACGTTCGTGTTGCTCGGCTTGTGGGGACTGATCGCCACGGCGGCGCCGGTAGGCTGGTGGTCGTGGCTGGCGCGTACGCTGCCCGACGATGCCGAAGCCGGCGGTGGGCTGATGGTGGCGGTGGTGCAGTTGTCGATTGCCTCGGGTTCTACCATCGGTGGTCTGCTGTTCGACGGCAGCGGTTATCGGCTGACGTTTTTCGCCAGCGCGGCATTGCTCGTGCTGGCGGCGCTGATGACCTGGCTGACGTCGCGGCAGTCGGCCTGAATCAGCTTTCGGTGTTTTCGGCCGCCGCCTGCGCCGCTTCGGCTTCCAGCTTCAGGCGGTCGGCCTTGCAGATGTATTTGGGCTTTTTCGGCGCCAGTTTGGCATTGGCCTTTTTGGCTTTTTCCTTGAACAACTGCTGCAGCTTCTTTTGGCGATTCATGATTTTTCGATCGGGGGTGGAGAGGGTGGGAATCCTGACGCAAGGCCGAGTGGTCAGCAAGAAGAAATCCACTAAGCTGAGCACATTCGCCCATACTCTAGAGCATCCCCAACCGAAGGAATCGCACATGAGAAAAGCTCGCAGATTGATTACCGCGTTGTCTTGCCTCGCGCTGGTAATCGGCAGCACGACGGCACTGGCTGACCCCGGCAATGGCAAGGGGCAGGGTGGTCAGGGCGGCCAGGGCAACGGCCAGGGCAAACCGCAAAACATGCAGGATCACGGCAAACAGGGCGGGGGCGGCCAAGGCAATGGCAACAAGGGCCAGCAACACTCTGGCAATGGTGGCGGCCCGAGTTTCGATCGCGGCAATATTCTCGGCATCATCGATGGTTATCGCGGCGAATACTGGAATCCGGGGCCGCCGCTGCCGCCGGGTATTCAAAAGAATCTGGCGCGGGGTAAACCCTTGCCCCCGGGCATCGCCAAGAAGCTGGACGGGCGCATGCTCGAACATCTGCCTCGTTATGACGGCTACGAATGGCGACAGGCGGGCACTGACCTCATTCTCGTTGCGCTGGCCACCGGGCTGATCTACGAGGTGCTCAACGGCGCGTTCGATTGATTGTTGAAAGAGGAGCGGCAGCATGTGCCGCTCCTTTTTTATGTGTGTATTGCTGCAGCCTTTGCAGCAATGAACTGCATTCAGGCTGGGTTGTTCGTTGAGTGCTGCGCTTTCAGACTGAGCTCAACGCTTAACGAATGAATGGAGATGACCATGGCCAACGCAATCCGCTTCACCGCAACGGGCGCACCGGACGTCCTGCAATTGCACGCTGTCAGCGAACAGGCCCCCGGGTCCGGCGAGGTCTGGCTGGAGCAAGCGGCGGTGGGCGTCAATTACCTCGATGTCAGCCAGCGCAAAGGTGCGGTACCGGTGGCGTTGCCCTCGGGGCTGGGTCTGGAAGGCGCGGGTCGGGTGGCAGCGGTCGGTGCCGGTGTGTGCAATGTGCGCGTCGGTGATCGGGTCGCTTACGCCACTGGCCCCTTGGGCGGTTACGCCTCGGCGCGGCTGTTTCCGGCAGAGCGTCTGGTGAAGATTCCCGAAGAGTTGTCGTTCGAAGACGCGGCGGCGGTGTTGTTCAAAGGCATCACCGCGCAGTATCTGCTGAAGGCGACTTACCCGGTCGGGCCGGGCACGACGATGCTGCTTTACGGCGTCGCGGGTGGTCTGGGGGAAATCATGGTGCCGTGGGCCAAGCACCTTGGCGCAACGGTGATCGGTGTGGTGTCGAAGCAGGCCAGTGTCGACAAGGCTCGCGCGTCCGGTTGTGACGAAGTGCTGGTGTTCGATGCCGAGACTCTCGCCGCCGATGTGGTGCGTATCACCGAGGGGCGCAAGGTCGATGTGGTGTATGACCCGATTGGTCGGGTGTCTTTTCAGGCCTCGCTGGACAGCTTGCGCCCACGCGGATTGATGGTCTCGTTCGGCGCGCAGACCGGCGCGCCGGCGGCAGTGGAAATGGCCACGCTGAACGCCAAGGGCTCGCTGTTCCTGACCCGTCCGTCGCTGGCCGCGCACACCGCCACGACAGCTGAATATCAGGAGCGCGCGCAAGATGTGCTGGCCGCTGTTGCCGCCGGTATCATCACGCCGCAAATCCGCGCGCGTTATTCATTGGCTGACGCGGCACAAGCGCACGCCGATCTTGAATCGGGCCGATCATCAGGGGCGATCATTTTAAAACCATGAATCTGGATGTTCTGAGCAACCCGCACAGCGATGAGATCGCTGCTTTCCTGGCCGTCGCCGCGCAAGGCTCGTTTGTCGCGGCGGGGCGTTTGTTGCAGCGCCATCCGACCATCGTTTCCAAGCGCCTCGCGGCGATGGAGAAGCGACTCGGCGTGCGCCTGGTGGAGCGCTCGACGCGACACGTGCGTATCACCGAGGCTGGCCTGCAACTCGAACAGCGTCTGCGCGCGGCCGTCGAGTTGATGAACGAAGCGCAGCAGCAAGCGGTGCAGGGTGCCAGCGAAGTACGCGGCACCTTGCGCCTGGCCTTGCCGGCGGCGATGGGGCGGTTATGGCTGGGGCCGCTGCTGCCGGAATTTCTCAAGGCTCACCCGCAGGTCTCGCTGGTCGCCGATTACAGCGAAGGCCTGGTCGACATCATCGAGCAGGGCTTCGACGCGGCTATTCGCATCGGCGAGCTGGACGATAATCGGCTGATCGCGAAAAAGCTCAGCGACCATCGACGGATTCTCTGCGCATCGCCGGCCTACATCGAGGCCCATGGCATGCCGCAAACCCCGCAGGACCTGCTTCAGCACAATTGCCTGCGCTTCAGCGGGCTGGCGTCGTTCCCGCTGTGGCGCCTGCATCGGGGCAAGGAGGTGCAGGCCATCACGCCCCACGGCAACCTGACCGCCAGCGACAGCGAATCCCTGCTCGCCGCCGCCCGCGCCGACGCCGGCATACTCGGTGCCGGCGACTGGCTGATGAGCCGCGACCTGACGGCAGGGCGGCTGATTCACGTGCTGCCCGACTGGCATCTGGATTCGGCGGGCGGCGTTTATCTGGTCAGACCGTCATCGCGGTTTCCAGCGGCGGCGGTGGTGGCGTTCAAGGAATGGATCGAAGCGAAATTCGAGACCGGGCCACCTTGGGCGGTTTGAGCACAACCTGCATCAAGACCGACACTGACCCTGTGGGAGCGAGCCTGCTCGCGAAAGCGCAGTGTCAGTCATGGATGATCTGGTTGACCTGACGCCTTCGCGAGCAGGCTCGCTCCCACAGGTTTCGTGGCTTGCTCAGAAACTCCCGAACGCCCAAATATCCAATGTGAGAGCGAGTGCCAATTTGGGCGCACAAAAAAGCCCGGCATCGCTGCCGGGCCTCGGTATCTTCAGCACTTTACGCGGCGATCTTGTTGGCCGCCATTTCCTTTTTGTGGTCTGCCTTCATGGCTTCCATTTGCGCACCCAGTTCCTCGAGTTTTGCCTTGCCCAGAAGCTTCTGCGCTTTCGGGAACATTTCCTCTTCCTCCTCCTCGATGTGATGCTCCAGCAGTTCCTTGACCACTTTGACCCGACCGGCAAATTCCGGGGTGCCTGGATCGGTTTCTTTCAGATCAGGCAGTACCAGTGAGTCCACGGTGCGGTGCTCTTCCTTGGCTTCGTAATACATGATGTCTTCTTCCTTGCTGCCGGCTTCCTTGAACGCAGGATAGAGAATCTCTTCTTCGAGGCGGGTGTGGATGGTGATTTCCATTTCCAGTTTGCCCAGCAACTCGACGCGTTTTTTCAGCGCGCGGTCGGTGGACTCACTCAGTTGGCTGAGGATGGCTTTGACTTTTTCATGGTCGGCTTTGAGAAGGTCGATGGCATTCATTTTTGAGGCCTCTGCTTTTCACGGATTGAACACAGCGTTCTTTTTTTCGCCCTGCTGTGTATTCAGGAAGAGGCTATCGCATGACTCATGCCAACTCGCCGATCAAGCGCAACCCTTCTAAATCAAGGGCTGGCATCGAAGCAGGCACAATGCTTTCGTGCAGCCTGCAAGAAATCCGCGCGGCGGGCATTGCATATAACAAGCCCAGCAAAAGCCGGGCTGCGGGTGACGCTTGAGACGGGCCTGCGTCGTTGCTCAACGGCTGGCCTGGGAAGGCGAGCCGCGACCAATATGTTTGGGCCCCGCCAACGCCCAGGCGATCAGGCCGAACAGCGGCACGAACACGATCAGCACGATCCACACGCCTTTATTGCTCGATTTCCCCTCGCTTTTGCGCACCCGGTTGATGGCCCAAAGCTCGATCAGCACGAGAATGACCGCCAATACGATCCACACGGTTTCGATTTGCATAGGCTTAACTCCTGATGGTCTGTGCGTTAGGCGACGAGAGGGGCGTTGGGTTCATTCTTTTTGCCTGGGACAAGCGGACGCGGTGATGCCCGGTTGCAAAATAAATGTCTGGTCGCCGCTGCGCCCTATATCCTCTGCGCCACACGTTTGGGCTGGAACAGGGACAGGGCAATGGCATTCAGGGTGATGGTCGTCGGTGGTTACGGCAATTTCGGCAGTATCGTTTGTCGGCATCTGGCGCAGATGCCAGAGATTGAACTGCTGCTGTCGGGCCGCAATGCACGCAAGCTGCAACACAAGGTCGAAGAGCTGCAAGCGCAGTCGGGCCGAGCTTGCGAAGGCTGGTGCGGTGATGCGATGGGCGCAGGTTTTCAAGCGGCGTTGCGAGAGTTGAATATTCAGTTGGTGGTGCACACCGGCGGGCCGTTTCAGGGGCAGTCCTACGCGGTTGCTGAAAGCTGCATCGATGCCGGGGTCAATTACTGCGATCTGGCTGACTGCCGCACCTTCGTCAACGGCATTGATGTGCTCGACGCCCGCGCCAGGGAGGCTGGCGTGGCGGTACTCAGCGGTTGCAGTTCGGTGCCGACTTTGTCTTCGGCGATCATCGATGAGCAGCGCTCGCGTTTTGCGCGAATCGACTCGATCGAGCATGGCATTTCTTCCTCGGCAAAAATGCCGGGGCTGTCCACGGTCGAAGGCGTGCTCGCTTATGCCGGCAAACCGATCAGGCAGTTGAAGAATGGCCAGGTTCACGAAGTATTGGGCTGGCTCGACCTGACCCTGCGCAGCATGCCGCAACTGGGCAAGCGGGTGCTGGCCAATGTCGATGTGCCGGACATGGATATTTTCGCTCGCCGCTATGGCGCACAGACGCTGCGCTTCAAGGCCGGCGCCGGACTGAAAATCGGCGGTGTCGCCAATGCTTTGCTGGCGCAAGCCTTGCGCTTTGGTCTGGTGCGCGATCATGCGCGCTGGGCGGCGCGCCTGCATCGACTGGGAACGTGGTTCGAACGCTTCGGTGATGGCAAAAGCGCGATGTACATCGATGTTCAAGGCATTGGAGTTGACGACCAGCCGCTGAGCATGACCGCGCAACTCACCGCACTGAATGACAAAGGCCCGGAAATCCCCAGCTGCGCCGCCGTCGCTCTCGCAACCAAAATGGCTCGGGGTTATGTACCGCAGGCCGGCGCGCGGCCGTGTGTTGGCGAAATCAGCGTCGATGAATATCTGGCGGCGATCAACGATCCGGCCAATCTGAGCCTGTCGGTTCAATTCTCCGATGGGCAGCGTTGAGATGGTCTATCTCTGCCTGAAGTATCTGCATGTAATCGCGGCGATTTTCCTCTTCGGTTTCGGCATGGGTTCCTACCTCTACCTGATCGCCGCCAGCCGCAGCGGCAACCCGCAAGTGATCGCCCATGTCGCACGAATGGTGGTGCGCTTTGATACGTGGATCACCACGCCGGCCGGGTTTGTGCAGGTCATTACCGGCTACCTGCTGATGCGGCTCTCGGGGCTTTCGATGAGCACCGAATGGCTGCTGACTTCGCTGATCATTTTCTTCTGTGTCGGCGCGTTGTGGCTGCCGGTGCTGGTATTGCAAAAGCGTTTGCAGAGCATGGCGCTGAGCGCGGGCGAAGGTTGCCTGCCTCTGGATGATCGCTACGCGAGCACGTACCGCTGGTGGTTCTGGATGGGCGTCGCCGGGTTCGCCGGAATGTTTGTCATCGTGCTGATGATGGTGACGAAGATGACGCCACTGCAACTGATCGGGTCAGCCGTGGGCCTTTAGAAAACGGCTTTCGTGATCCGCAGTCGGCAGCAGGCAAGTGTCGTACTTGCCGAACAGCCGATAGCGGTTCAGCGCGATGCGATCGTAAGCCCAGTCGCGCAGACGACGCGGGAAGATCCGCAGCAGTTTCAGCGGCTGCCAGCGCATTGGCAGTTGCCCGACTACTTCAAGGAATGCATCTGATCGCTCCCAATAATTGCGGTCGCGGATCACCGCCATGGTGTCGAACTCGTCCAGCGGCAAACCGGCCCACGCCAGCAAGGCCTGGCCCTCGGGCGATTGCACGGCTGCCAGACGCACATGGCGCTGACGGTCATGGCGAATCAGAAAACGCGCCCAGCCGTTGCACAGTTTGCACACGCCGTCGAACAGCACCACGGTTTCGCCGGGCTTGAGCAATGGCGCGGAGGTGGGGCGGGTTTTCATGGCAGGCATCGGCGGATGTCCTTGGCGGCGGTTGTTGCGATCATAACCTTGATCACCGGACTATAAGAGTGGATCGCGCCGGTATTGCCCCGGCGATATTCCGTGCACGCGGCGGAATGCAGCGCCAAACGCCGCGTCGGACAGATAGCCCAGTGAAGCGGCGACAGTGGCCACATTGTCCCGAGCATTGCGCAAGCGGAACGCGGCCACGCGCATCCGCCAGCGCGTGGCGTACTCGACCGGCGCTACACCCATGCAAGTTTTGAATAACGCGGCGAAACCCGATCGCGACATGCAGGCCATCTCGGCCATTTGCGTCAGTCGCCAGGCCTTTTCCGGAGCAGCGTGAATGGCGCGCAAGACGCCGGCAATCGCCGGTTCCCGCAGTCCGCCCAGCCAGGCCAGTTGTTCGGCATCCGCGCTGTTGATGTGATGGCGCAGCGCATGGATGAAGATCAGCCGCAGCAGGTCGTTGCACATCGCCTGCGAGCCGGCCTGATGTGACGGCCACTCGCGGCCCAGTTCATCAAGCAGCCAACCGAACGACGAGGCGCCTGCGGTTTCGGCACGAATGATCAGCGAGGTCGGCAGCACGTCGAGCAGTTCAGTTGCGCCGGGTCCCGACAGCGACACGCTGCCGCCCAGCAACTCGACTTCCTCGCCGACGCCAAAGGTCGCCGAGGCTTCGTCATGGGCGAAAACCTCCGCTGCATTCACCGCCTCAATGTCGGGGCCGCTGGCCAGAATGAACGGCTTGCGCGACACCACAAAACAGTCGCCGGCCTGCAACAGGCGCGCCGGCATGCCTTGCATGCGCAGCCAGCATTCGCCTCGTCGCACCACGTTGAATTTCAGTTCGATGGGTTGGAAACGCAGCGCCCAGACACCGCCCGCTTGCAAGCGAACCGAGCAGGCTGCGCGCAGTTCCGAGAGTGCCAATACGGCAGAGAGTGGGTCGCCAGCAGGACTTTGGATGATCACGACAGAAACCTGGATTTATCAGACTGGTTCGTCCCGAGAGCTTAGCCAAGAATGAAGGCCTTCGATAGCTCACTCAGGATTAAGGCTCATGGCCACGCTTCAACAACCTGTGCAATCACCGTTCAACGCCGCCAGCACAGCGGCTGAAGTGATGGCCGGCATCGATCTGCGCGGGCAGCTCGCTGTGGTCACCGGCGGCTATTCCGGCCTCGGTCTGCTGACGGTAAAAAGCCTCGCGGCGGCAGGGGCGCAAATTATCGTGCCGGCCAGAGATACCGCGCGAGCTGAGGCTGCATTGGCTGGAGTGGACGGTGTCCGCGTGATGCCCATGGACCTCATGCAGGCCGAGTCGGTGGCGGCGTTCAGCCACAGCGTGGTCAGCGCGGGTCAGCCAGTGTCATTGCTGATCAACTGCGCCGGAATCATGGCCGCGCCGTTGCTGCGCGATGCCGATGGCCATGAAAGCCAGTTCGCGACCAACCATCTCGGTCATTACCGCCTGACCTGCGGCCTCTGGCCCGCGCTGGTCAAGGCTCGACGGGCGCGGGTGCTGTCGGTGTCATCGCGCGGGCATCAGATTGCCGGGGTCGACTTTGCCGACATCGATTTCCTGCAACGGCCGTATGACAAATGGGTCGCCTATGGCCAGTCGAAAACCGCCAACGCCTTGTTCGCCATCGCACTCGATCAGCGTGGGCGTAGCCATGGCGTCCGCGCATTCTCGTTGCATCCCGGGCAGATTCTGACGGATCTGGCACGGCACTTGAGCACGGCGGAACTTGCCGCATTCGATGCGCTGGATGAGCAGGGCCGGCCACGGCTGGATGCGCACAATGGACTGAAAACTGTCGAGCAAGGCGCGGCGACGGGGTTGTGGTGCGCGACCAGTGCACTGCTTGCGGATTTGGGCGGCGTGTATTGCGAAGACTGCAATGTTGCGCCGGTCAATGAACCGGAAGCAGGCCGCAAGGGTGTTGCGAAATGGGCGGCGGATGCTGAGCTGGCTGAGCGACTTTGGGCGATTTCGGAGCTATGGACGGGGCTGACCGTGGCATGACTGGAAATAAAAAGCTCAACAGTCGAAAGCCCCTCACACTAGCCTGAGTCAACATCACCCACCCAGCTTCGCCCAGAATTCCTCGGCCGAAGGGCTGATCGGTGCCGTCGGGCGAGTCAGGTGGATTTCCAGTGGAATATCCCAACTTTCATCCAGTGCCCTGACCAGACGCCCGTCAGCCATTTCCTGTTCGGTCAGGCTTTTCGGCAGCCAGGCCACGCCTTTGCTTTCCAGCGCCATCGACATCAGCACTGCGGCCAAGTGGCTGCTGAACAGCGGTTTCAGGTGCAGATAATCAGCCTTGCCATGCAACCTGTGGGCGACGATTCGGCCCAGACCGGATTCGTGGGTGTAGGCCAGATAGGGCAGGGTTTCAGGCGACGTGCCGAACTGGGCTGAAGCACTCGCCAGCGGCACAAGTACGTCCTCGCCGACCTTCTTGCCAATGAACTGATCAGGCGCCAGTAATGGCGGAACGTCGGGGTGGCGATGGCATAGCAGGAACTGCACCTGGCCATGAATCAGCATCTGTTCGCACACGGCCATGCTGTCGGAATGCAGGCGAACCGCATCGATCGGCGCGCCACTTTCGGCGCTGCGCAACCAGCGTGGGAAGAAGGTGAATGACAGCGAGTGAGTGGCAGCAAACTGCAAGGTTTTCGCCGCCATGCCAGCCACTTCCTGGGCCTCGGAACGCATGCGGTACAGGCGTCTGGCTGCTTCCTGGGCGCTGGGCAAAATCTGCCTGCCGGCCTCGGTCAACGTCGCGCCTTGCGGGGTGCGCACGAACAATTCGACACCCATCCAGTTCTCCAGCGAGCGTACTCGGCGACTGAACGCCGGCTGCGTCACATGGCGTGCTTCAGCGGCCCGGACAAAGCTGCCGTATTCGGCCAGCGCTGAAAAATCCTCAAGCCAAACCAGTTCCAAGGGCAATGCCTCCTGTGCATAGGGCGCGGCATTAATAGCATTGGGCGGGTGCCATCGCAAAGCATAACGTTGGGTCACCACAACAAGAGGAACCCGTCATGCGTATCGTCGATATCCGTGAAAAAACCGTCTCCATTGCTTCCCCGATCGCCAATGCCTACATCGACTTTTCGAAGATGACCTGCTCGGTCGTCGCGGTCATTACCGACGTGATTCGCGACCGCAAACCGGTCATCGGTTACGGCTTCAACTCCAACGGTCGCTACGGCCAGGGCGCGTTGATGCGCGATCGTTTTCTGGCGCGGATCACCGAGGCCGACCCGGAAACCCTGATTGATCACGAGAACAATAACCTCGATCCGTTCGCCATCTGGAAAACCCTGATGACCAACGAAAAACCGGGCGGGCATGGCGAGCGTTCAGTAGCGGTCGGCACCATCGACATGGCGGTGTGGGATGCGGTGGCGAAGATCGAAGGCAAGCCGCTGTATCGCCTGCTTGCCGATCGTTATCGCAACGGCGTCGCCGATGACAAAGTCTGGGTTTACGCGGCGGGCGGTTATTACTACCCAGGCAAGGACCAGAGCAAGCTCAAGGCCGAAATGCAGAGCTATCTGGATCGTGGCTATGACGTGGTCAAGATGAAGATTGGCGCGGTGCCGCTGGACGAAGATATCCGCCGCATCGAAGCGGTGCTCGAAGTGGTGGGCGACGGCCAGCGCCTGGCGGTCGATGCCAACGGCCGCTTCGATCTGCAGACCGGTATCGCCTACGCCGAAGCGATCAAGAAGTACAACCTGTTCTGGTACGAAGAAGTCGGCGACCCGCTGGATTATGCGCTCCAGGCTGAGTTGGCCAATCACTACGAACTGCCGATGGCCACCGGCGAAAACCTGTTCTCCCATCAGGATGCCCGCAATCTGTTGCGCCACGGCGGCATGCGCCCGGACCGCGACTACCTGCAATTCGACTGCGCGCTGTCCTACGGGCTCGTCGAGTACATGCGCACCCTGAAAGTGATGGAAGAGCTGGGTTGGTCTTCGCGCCGCGTGGTGCCGCATGGCGGTCACCAGATGTCGCTGAACATCGCCGCCGGTCTGCACTTGGGCGGCAACGAATCGTACCCGGACGTGTTCCAGCCATTCGGCGGTTTTGCCGATGGCATCCGCGTGGAGAACGGCTACGTCGGGCTGCCGGATATCCCGGGGGTAGGCTTCGAAGCCAAATCTGCGCTGTATGACGTCATGCGTGAACTGGGCGAGGGCTGATTCGGTTTCATCTGCGGCCTCGATTTCCGAGGCCGCAGCTTCAGGCGTCATCCTCGACGCCAAAGCCACATGCCCACCACAACAATAAAATGAGGTGCTTCCGTGGAAACTTCAAAATCACGCTGGTACAGCCAGCTCTATGTGCAAGTGCTGATCGGCATCGTCATTGGCGCTGCCATCGGGTACTTCGTGCCGGACATCGGCGCCAAGCTGCAGCCGTTTGCCGACGGTTTCATCAAACTGATCAAGATGCTCCTGGCGCCGATCATTTTCGGCACGGTAGTGGTCGGTATCGCCAAGATGGGCAGCATCAAGGAGGTCGGACGGATCGGTGTGAAAGCGCTGATCTACTTCGAGATTCTTTCCACCATCGCTCTGGTGGTCGGCCTGATCGTAGTCAACGTGGTCAAGCCCGGCGCCGGCATGAACATCAACGCCGGCACCCTTGATGGCAGCGCTGTCAACAAATACAGCCAGGCGGCGAGCGAGCAGGGCGGCCTCGTCGAATTTTTCCTCAATATCATTCCGCACACCTTCCTCGGCGCCTTCTCCAATGGCGTCATGCTGCAGGTGATTCTATTGTCGGTGCTGATGGGCGTCGCCTTGGTGCAAATGGGCGAAACCAGCAAACCGCTGATCAACACCATCGATCTGTTCCTGCAAGGTCTGTTCAAAATCGTCGCGATGGTCATGCGTCTGGCGCCGCTGGGCGCGGGGGCTGGCATGGCGTTCACCATCGGTAAATACGGCATCGGCACTCTGCTGTCGCTGGGGCAGTTACTGGTCGCGCTGTACATCACCACGCTGATCTTCATCGTCGTGGTACTGGGCGCGGTTGCGCGATGGTCGGGCATGCCGCTGATGCAGTTTCTGCGTTATTTCAAGGATGAAATCCTGATCACGCTGGGCACCTGCTCGACCGAAGCGGTGCTGCCGCGAATGATGGTCAAACTGGAAAAGCTCGGCTGCAAAAAGTCCGTGGTCGGCATGGTCCTGCCGACGGGCTACACCTTCAACGCGGACGGCACCTGCATTTACCTGACCATGGCGGCGATCTTCATCGCCCAGGCGACCAACACACCGCTGACCTTCATGGACCAGATGATCCTGCTCGGCGTGTTCCTGCTGACCTCCAAAGGTTCGGCCGGTGTGGCGGGGGCAGGATTCGTGACCTTGGCGGCCACGCTCACCACCATTCACTCCATTCCTCTGGTGGGCCTGGTGTTGCTGTTGGGCATCGACCGCTTCCTCAACGAGGCGCGAGCGGTGACCAACCTGATCGGCAACGGCATCGGCACCATTGCCATTGCCAAGTGGGACAACTCCTTCGATGTCGAAGCGTGCGAGCGGGAAATCGCCGCCATGAAACACGCCAAGGCCGAACGTAAATCGTTGCTGGCGCACAAGTAATCCGCGAAACGTGGCGATGTTGGCGACAGCTCGCCACGGCTTCCTGGCTAACCATCATGCGATAGCGAAGTCATTTCGCAACTCCACAACTGCAAAAACGGCTGGCTGATACTAGCCGGCCCAACCCATCGGCTGACCAATTCGCACTTGCCGTCCATGCATAACTGGTAATCGCCGGCCTCCGGGGTTCGGCCCAATTGCAGTGGTTGCAGCGGCGGCAAGTGGCGTCGGAAATGCCAACTGCCGTTCTCCAGCCGGGCATCATTGGGTATCTCCATGCCCGCGCCGTTGCCGCGAACCCTGGCCTGCTCAAGAACCAGCCCTTGGGCCGTGACGCGGTAGTCTTCCTCCCAGCGGATCTTTTCGATGCTGTGGTTCCATGCCAGGGTGAAGTTCGCTACCGGCAATTGTGCCCAGATGCTGCCGGCCAGACCCAGGCACAAACCGATCATGCATTGGCCGCGGCGGCGCGCCGCGAGCGCCAGACGTGTTGCACGATTACCAGAATCCCGAGTGCGAAGCCGATTTCATCGGTCACGGGCAGTGCCACGATCAGCAGGGCGCCCGCACCGAGACTCAGCAAACGTTCCCAAAGCAGCATTTTCTGTTGCAGAAAACCGGTCGACGCCATGCCCCAGAGACCAACCGCCAGAAGAGTCTTGATCAGCATGTAGGCAGTTGCCCACAAGTTGTCGCCTTGCAGCATCAGCGCCGGGTTGTAGACCGCCATGAACGGGATGACGAAACCGGCCAGCGCAATGCGCACCGCCCACAGGCTGATCTTGAAGCCGCTTTCCTTGGCGATCGGTGCGGCGGCAAAACAGGCGAGGGCGACCGGCGGGGTCAGGTCGGCGAGGATGCCGAAGTAGAACACGAACATGTGCGACACGATCAGTGGCACGCCCAGCTCCAGCAGGGCGGGCGCGGCGATCGAGCTGGTGATGATGTAGTTGGGAATGGTCGGAATGCCCATCCCCAGCACCAGGCAAGTGATCATCGTCAGGATCAGCGACAGCAGCAGGTTGTCGCGGCCAATGGCGAGGATGTAGCCAGCGAACGTCGAAGCGACGCCGGTGAGCGAAACGATGCCGATAATGACGCCAACCAACGCGCAGGCGATGCCCACCGGTACCGCGTGGCGGGCGCCCTCGACCAGCGCGTGCAGGCAGATCAGCAGCGTTTCGCGACCTCCCTTGATGAAAGCGCAGACCAGCACCAGGACGGCAATGACCGCGAAAATCACCGCGATGCCGAGCTGGAAAAAACCTGTGCAGAGCACGCCCAGGGCAATCCAGAACGCACAACGCAGGCCAAAACTGTGCACGCGGAAAATGATCGCCGAGCCGAGAATCACGATGGCAGTCAATGCCAGGCCGACCATGCCCGAGAACAGCGGTGTGCGCCCGGAAAACAGCAGGTACACCAGAACCAGCAGAGGAATCAGCAAATACCAACGGGCTTTCACCGCGCCCCATGCGCTGGGGCATTGGTCTTTGGGCAGGCCCTTGAGGTTGGAGCGCTTGGCTTCCAGATGGACCATCCAGAACACCGAACCGAAATACAGCAGGGCCGGAATCAGCGCCGCCTTGGCGATTTCGACGAAGGGCACATTGATGGTTTCAGCCATGATGAAGGCGACCGCGCCCATCACCGGAGGCATGATCTGGCTGCCCATGCTGGAGGTGGCTTCCACGCCGCCGGCGAACGCGGCGCGATAGCCAAAGCGCTTCATCAGCGGAATGGTGAATTGCCCGGTGGTCACGACGTTGGCAATCCCGGAGCCGGTGATTGTCCCCATCAATGCCGACGAGGCCACGGCCACTTTTGCCGGGCCTCCCAGCTTGTGCCCGAACAAGCCCATGGCGAAGTCGGTAAACAGCTTGATCATGCCGGCCTGCTCGAGGAATGCGCCAAACAGGATGAACAGGAAAATGTAGGTCGCCGACACATACGTCGGCGTGCCGTACAGCCCTTCGGTGCCGAACGACAGTTGATTGATGATCTGGTCGAAACCGTAGCCGCGATGGGCCAGTTCGCCGGGCAGGTATTCTCCGAACAGACCGTACGCCAGGAACAGCCCGCAAATCACCGGCAGCGCAATGCCCATGACCCGTCGCGCGGCTTCGAAGACCAGAGCAATCAATACGATGCCGATCATCAGGTCGGCCGAGGTGAGGTCACCGGAACGCTGGATCAGGTCGGCCTCGAACACCCATTGATACAGCGCGGTAGCGATAGCGGCCAGGCTCAGCAGCCAGGCCAGCGGTTGCCACGGACGGTCTGTGCCGTGTGCCGGATAACTGAGAAACACCACCCATAGCAGGAAGCCGACGTGCACCGCACGCAGCACCTGGCTGGAGAGGGGTGAAAAGGCTGCGGTGACGATCTGGAAAATCGAGAACAGCAACGCTACGTAAAACAGGGTTTTCGGCCAGTCCCGTGGGTTCGCGGAAATACCGTGATGCTCGTCACTCATTGGCTGCCTTCCTCATCACCACGCAAGGGAATCGACGCTGCAGTGGCCGTTACGCCACTGCGCACAAGCGCTTATAAAGCGCCTTTTTCCTTGTAGTAGCGCTCGGCGCCGGGGTGCAGCGCGATCGGCAGGTTTTTCGCAGCCGCTTCCAGCTTGATGTCCTTGGCCGCCGAATGGGAGTTACCCAAGCGCCCCAGGTTGTCGAACAGCAGGCGGGTCATATCATAGACGACGTCATCCGGCAGGTCGGCGCGGGTTACCAGAATATTGGTGATTGCCACGGTGGGCACGGCTTCGGCCTGTCCGTCGTAGGTGTTGGCCGGGATCATTGCGCTCTGGTAGGCCGGATTGCCGATTTTTGCCACCACTTCACTCGGGATCGCCACGTAGTTCAGCGGCATCACCGACGACAGGTCACGAATGGCGGCCATGCCCAATCCAGACGACTGCAGGGTGGCATCCAGTTGCCGGTTCTTGATCAATTCCACCGATTCGGCGAACGGCAAATATTGCACCTTGCCCATGTCCTCGTAGGTCAGGCCGGCCGCCTTGAATATCGCCCGCGCATTCAATTCAGTCCCGGATTTTGGGGCGCCGACCGAGATGGTCTTGCCCTTGAGATCGGCGAGGGTTTTGATCCCCGACTCTTTGCTGGCGACGATTTGAATGTAATTGGGATAAGCACCGCCCAAGGCGCGCAATTTGGTCAGCGGTGCTTTGAAACCGGCGTCTTCCACGCCGTTTTTGGCGTCGGCCACTGAGTCGCCCAAAGCCAGGGCCAATTCGCCGCGACCGGCCTGTAGCAGGTTGAGGTTTTCCACCGACGCTTTGGTGGCCTGCACCGATGTCTTCGAGCCGGCAATACCGTCGCTGTAGATTTGCGACAGACCGACCCCGATCGGGTAGTAAACCCCGCTGGTTCCGCCGGTGAGGATATTGATGAACACGGGCGCGGCCTGCGCAGCACTGCTAAGGGTCAGCGTGGCGGCGGCCAGCAGGGCAAAGCGTGTTTTGACTCGCATGGGGGCACTTCTCCGTCTTGTTATGGTTTTAAGCAGAGTGATTGCACTCTAGCCGGTCCCGGCTGAACGTGATCGTCACGACGTCAGTTCATCCCCAGCCAGTTCGGCAGCACCAGTGAGATCCATGGCACGTAAGTAATCAGGATCAGGAACAACAGCAAAATCGACAACCACGGCATCGCGGCTTTGACTGTGGCGGGCAAGGACATGCCGGTCACCGCCGAGGTCACGAACAGGTTCAGGCCCACCGGTGGCGTGATCAGGCCGATCTCAAGGTTGACCACCATGATGATGCCGAGGTGAATCGGATCGATCCCCAGTTTCATCGCGATAGGAAAAAGGATGGGCGCCAGGATCAGGATGATCGCTGACGGTTCCATGAACGCGCCGGCAATCAACAGGACAATGTTGACCATCAGCAGAAACGTCACCGGCGTCAGCCCGGCTTCGATCACCCAGGCAGTGATTTGTTGAGGTAACTGTTCGGTGGTCAGCACGTGGGCGAACAGCATGGCGTTGGCAATGATGAACATCAGCATGATGCTCAGTTTGGCCGAGTCGAGCAGAACCTTGGGTGTCTCGCGAAAGGTCAGATCCTTATAGACGAACAGAGCGATGAAGGCCGAATAGACGGCTGCCACTGCGGCAGCTTCGGTCGGGGTGAACATGCCCGAATAGATGCCGCCGAGGATGATCACCATCAGCAACAGGCCCCATATTGCCTTGCGTGCTGTACTCAGAAACTCGCGAAGCGTCGCACGCGGCAAGGCGGGGAGATTTTTCTTCACCGCGACGATGTAGATCGCCACCATCAATGCCGTGCCCAGCAGCAGGCCAGGCACCACGCCGGCCATGAACAGCTTGCCGACGGAAGTTTCTGTAGCGGCGGCGTAAACCACCATCACGATCGACGGCGGGATCAGGATGCCCAGCGTACCGGCGTTGCAGATGATCCCTGCGCCGAAGGCCTGCGGGTAGCCGGAACGGACCATCCCGGCAATCGCAATCGAGCCCACCGCAGCGACCGTGGCGGGACTTGAACCGGAGAGGGCGGCGAACAGCATGCAGGCCAGCACCGCCGCAATGGCCAGGCCGCCGCGAATATGCCCGACACAGGCGTTGGCGAAGTCGATCAGCCGGCGGGCGACGCCGCCAGTGGTCATGAAGGCCCCGGCCAGCAGGAAAAACGGAATGGCCAGCAGCGTGTAGTGTTCCGAGGTCTCGAACAGTTTGATCGCCAGCGAGCGCACCGAGTCGGGACTGAAGAAGATGATCGTCAGGGAGCCGGCCAGCCCTAGCGAAATGGCGATCGGCACGCCGATGAACATCAAGGCGAACAGGGCCACGAACAGGAAGGCAATGGTCATGGCTTGTCTTCCTCGTGTTCGGCAAGTTTCAGCGCGTCGGCCGCTTCATCGGCCAGCCCGAGGCCGGTCTGACGGTTAAGCAGGATGCGCAGGAGAATTTCAGCGAAGCGGATGAACACCAGCGCGAAGCCCAGCGGCACGATCAACCCGATATGCCACTGCATGACGCCGAAATGGCCGAGATCCTCGGCACCGATACCGGCGTTCATCAAGGTTTCAATCCATTCGAAGCTGGCGACGGCGAGCAGCCCCGCGTAGGCCAGACAGCACAGGCAGGCGAGGATGCCGATGTAACGCTGTACCGATCTGCGCGCCAGTTTGACCAGTGCGTCGACACCGATATGCCCGGCGGTGCGCACGCCATACGCCAGGCCGAAAAAAATCAGCCAGCCAAACAGCGCTTTGGTCAGGGCGGTGCTCCAGGTCATGGCCTGTGCCATGCCCATGATCTGATCGCCAACAGCGAACAGCGGAACACTGGCCGCCGGCCAATGATCGGCGAGCCAATAAAACAGGCTGTAGAAGTTGTTGAGGATCACGTAGACAAACGTGACGAGGGTCATGGCCGCCAGAAGGAAGACGATGAAGCCTTCCTCGAAGTGTTCCCAGATTCGCCGAAGCGCTTTCATGGATGGCATCTCACGTCGAGTGAAGACGGGCAGGCGCCGACGCAGCGGCGCCTGCCTTGCGATTATTGCGCCTGGTTTGCGGCTTCGGCAGCAGAGATCAGCTCAGCGCCGATTTCGCCTTCGAATTTCTTCCACACCGGTTTCATCGCATCGCGCCATTGCGCACGTTCTTCTGGCGTGAGGGTGATGATTTCCGTGGTTTTGGCGGCAAGGATGCGCTGTTTGTCACCCTCGTTCAGTTGCTGGGCTTCCTTGTTCACGTGGGTGGTGACTTCCACGACGATCTTGTCCAGTTCGCTGCGCACGTCGGGCGGCAGGCCGTTCCAGAACTTGGTGTTGGTGATCAGCATGTAGTCCAGTACACCGTGGTTGGATTCGGTGATGTACTTCTGCACTTCATGCATCTTCTGGCTGTAGATGTTCGAGTAAGGATTCTCCGCCCCGTTGACCACACCGGTCTGCAGGCCTTGGTACACCTCGGCAAAACTCATCTTGCGCGGATTGGCGCGCACCGCCTTGAACTGCTCCTCCAGCACCGCCGAGGCCTGCACGCGGAACTTCAGGCCGCGCGCATCCGCCGGTACACGCAGTGGCTTGTTGGCCGACAGTTGTTTCATGCCGTTGTGCCAATAAGCCAGGCCGGTGATGTTTTTGCTTTCCATGGATTTGAGCAGACCCTGACCCTGCGGGCTCAGTTGAAAGCGGTCGACAGCGTTGATGTCATTGAAGAGGAAGGGCAGGTCGAACAGCTGCACGGTCTTGGTGTACTGCTCGAACTTGGCCAGCGACGGCGCAATCATCTGCACATCGCCGAGCAACAGCGCTTCCATTTCCTTGCCGTCACCAAAGAGCGAGGAGTTGGGATACACCTCGACCTTGACCTTGCCCGGCAAGCGTTCCTCGACCAGTTTCTTGAACAGCAACGCACCTTGCCCCTTGGGCGTCTGATCAGCGACCACATGCGAGAACTTGATGATCACCGGGTCTGCCGCCATGGCCGGGTTCATGCTGCTTACCGCCAAAGCGCAGGCAAGTGCGCTGAACAGAGATCTGAGCATCTGGGTGATTCCTCTTGTTTTTATTGTGATGACCGCTCGACGCGCTGAACGCGTTCAAGCGCCGAGACATGTTCAAGTCTAGGCAGAAATATCTGATTTGCCGGGGAATTGACCAGAAAAGGCAAAACACTGTCAGAAGGCCCGACTGTCAACTGTCACAGGAGAAGTTACTGGCCGTCTTTCTGGGCGCGGATTACCAGCAAGCCGGCAATCAAAATCAACGCCATTCCTGCCCATGTAAAAATATCCGGGACCTCGTGGAACACCACGTAACCCCAAAGACAGGCAAAAACCAGGTAGGCGTAATCAAACGTGCCGATCAGTGCCGTGGGCGCGATTTGATAAGCCTTGGCGGTAGCGGTGTTGATGGAGATCCTATCGCCACCCGGCCACGCAGTGATAAAGGCTCACCTCCATAAAGGGTGGAAAAAAGCGCAATGAACAGGGGCGTCGTGTAAATCGCCACGGCAGCGACTGATAATGGAATCAGCGGTAATGCCGTGTAGTAGGTTACCCACATCAACAAAATCCTCCAGGTCGGCCCCGCGTTCAACGCCGCGCCGTGCGCGTACTCACATCCACCCAGACCGCCAACACCAGAATGCTGCCCTTGACGATCATCTGCCAGTAGCTATCCACGTCGAGCATGGACATGCCGTTATCCAGGCTGGTGATTACCAGTGCGCCGAGGAGGGCGCCGTAGACGGTGCCGGAGCCGCCGCGCATGGAGGTGCCGCCGATGAAGCAGGCGGCGATGGCGTCGAGTTCGCCCATGCTGCCGGCGGACGGTGAGCCGGCGGCGAGGCGTGCGGTGTTGACCACGCCGGCGAGGGCGCACATCACGCCCATGATGCCGAAAATCCACAGCTTGACCGCCTGCACATTGATGCCGGACAGGCGCGTCGCTTCCATGTTGCTGCCGACCGAATAGACCCGGCGGCCGAACACGGTCTGGCTGGTGACGTAGCTGAACACACCGAGCAGAATCAGCAACAGCAGCACCGGCACGGGAATGCCGTCATAGCTGTTGAGGGTCTGGACGAAACCGGCCAGCACCGCGCCGATCACCAGCACGCGCACAACATCACGCACCAGTGAATGCGCCGCCAGGCCATGCAGGGCGCGGTTGCGGCGCTGTCTCCAGGTCAGAAAAATCGTCAGCACGAACAGCACAATCCCCAGACCGGTGCCGATCGCGTGGGGCAGATAACCCTGGCCGACATAGACCAGCTCCGGCGATACCGGGGCGATGGTGGTGCCGCCGGTGATCCCCAGCAAAATCCCGCGAAACGCCAACATGCCGCCCAGGCCGACGATAAATGACGGGATGCGCAAGTACGCCGCCATGTAGCCGTTGGCGAGACCGATCATCAGGCCGCAAAGGGCGACCAGGCTCAGATTCGCCAGCAGCGGAATGTGATAGACCACATCGAGTATCGCCGCGAGGCCGCCGAGCAGGCCGAGCAATGAGCCCACCGACAAATCGATCTCGCCGCTGATGATCACCAGCACCATGCCGCAGGCGAGGATGCCGGTGATCGACATCTGCCGCAGCAGGTTGGAGAGGTTGCGCGGGGTGAGGAAGCCGCCCTCGGTCTGCCAGCTGAAGAACAGCCAGATCAGCACCACGGCAAATACCAGCGCGAGCATCTTGTAGCGGGTGAACAGTTGTTTGACCTGATTCATTTACGCGGTTTTCCGATCATTATTGTTATGGCTGCCGGGCTGGCTGAGGGCGGCGGCGAGTACCTGTTCCTGGGTCAGCTCATGGTTGACGAAGTCGCCGCGCAACTGGCCTTCGCCGATCACCAATACGCGGTCGGAGACGCCGAGTACTTCGGCCAGTTCCGATGAAACCATGATGATCGACACCCCCTCGGCGGCCAGCGCGCCCATCAACTTGTAGATCTCGTACTTGGCGCCGACGTCCACGCCTCGGGTCGGCTCGTCGAGAATCAGCACGCGCGGTTTCGCCAGGAGCATCTTGGCGAGCACGGCTTTCTGCTGATTGCCGCCAGACAGGCTGGTGATCGGCAGGGAGGGACTTGCGGTTTTCAGATGCAGACGGGAGATTTCCCGGTCGATGCAGCCCAGTTCGGCTTCGGCATCGATGCGGGTCATTTTCGAATAGCTCTCGAGCACGGCGAGGGTGATGTTCTGACCGACACCGAGGTCGGGAATAATGCCCTGGCGCTTGCGATCTTCAGGCACCAGGCACAGGCCGGCGCGGATCGCCTTCAGCGGCGTGCGCGTGTCGATCGGCTGGCCGTCCAGCCAGACTTCGCCTTCGTGGCGGCCGGGGTAAGCGCCGAACAGTGCGGTGACCAGCTCGGTGCGGCCGGCCCCGACCAGCCCGGCAATGCCGAGAATCTCGCCGCGCTTGAGGCTGAAGGAAATGTCGTCGACCCGTTTGCGCTTGGGGTTGTCGACGTCGTAGCAAGTGATGTGGCGCGCCTCGAAAATCACCTCGCCAATTGCATGCGGCTCGCTGGGGTAGAGGTTGCTCATTTCGCGGCCGACCATCTGCGTGATGATCTGTGGAATGTCCATGTCGGCCATGGCGGTGGTAGCGATGTGTTTGCCGTCGCGGATCACCGAAATGGTGTCGCATACGGCGGCGACTTCATCGAGCTTGTGCGAGATGTAGACGCAGGCGACGCCCTTGGCTTTGAGGTCGCGGATGATGTCCAGCAGCACTTCGATTTCCGAGCGGCTCAGGGCCGAGGAAGGTTCGTCGAGAATCAGCAGACGCGCCTGTTTGTTCAGGGCCTTGGCGATTTCCACCAGTTGCTGGTAGCCGCCGCCGTACTGCGAAACCGGCAGCGAAACATTCATATCCGGCACTTTCAATTCACGCATCAACGCTTCGGCACGGTGGATCATCGCCGGGTAGTTCATGCGCCCGCCGGGCAGCGTCAACTCATGGCCCATGAAGATATTTTCCGCCACCGACAGATCCGGAACCAGGGTCAGTTCCTGATGGATGATGACGATGCCGGCGGCTTCGGTTTCGCTGATCGATTGCGCCCGGAGCGGTTGCCCGTCCCAGAGGATTTCACCGTCCCAGGTGCCATGGGGGTAGACCGCCGAAAGGATCTTCATCAGCGTCGACTTGCCGGCGCCATTCTCGCCGCACAGGCCCACGCATTCACCGGGCCGGACCTTGATGTCGATGCCGTTGAGCGCTTTGACACCGCCGAAGGTTTTGACGATGCCGTTCATTTGCAGCAGATAGTCGGACATGGAAAAGGCTCGTATACCAGGGACTCAAACACCACTGAACCTGTGTGGGAGCGAGCCTGCTCGCTAAGGGGCCTTTTCAGCCAGAGCTTTACTGACTGACACCCCGCTTTCGCGAGCAGGCTCGCTCCCACAGGTCTGATCAAGATTTACGACCGGATCACTGCCCGGCAATCTGCGCCTTGGTGTAGAAGCCGTCCTGTTCGAGCAAGTCGATGTTGTCCTTGGTCAACGGCGTTGGCGTGAGCAGGATGGTGTCGACTTTCTTGCTGCCGTTGTCGTACTGCGAGGTGTAGGCCGGTTTTTCGTTGCGTGCCAGTTGCACCGAGAGCTTGGCCGCTTCGGAGGCGATGAGTTTCAGTGGTTTGTACACGGTCATGGTTTGCGTGCCGGCGATCACGCGTTTGACGGCTGCGAGGTCGGCGTCCTGACCGGAAATCGGCACCTTGCCGGCCAGCTGCTGCGCGGCCAGTGCCTGGATGGCACCGCCAGCGGTGGCGTCGTTGGAGGCGACGATGCCGTCGATTTTGTTGTTGTTACGGGTCAGGGCGTTTTCAACGATGCTCAGCGCTTCGGTCGGATTCCATTCCTTGACCCACTGCTGGCCGACGATCTTGATATCGCCCTTGTCAATGGCCGGTTGCAGCACTTTCATCTGGCCTTCACGGAGGATCTTGGCGTTGTTGTCGGTGGGCGCGCCGCCCAGCAAGAAGTAATTGCCCTTGGGCGCCGCTTTCAGCACGCCGCCGGCCTGCATTTCGCCGACCTTTTCGTTATCGAAGGAGATATAGGCGTCGACATCGGCGTTGAGAATCAGCCGGTCATAAGACACCACTTTGATCCCGGCTTTCTTCGCTTCGGCCACGGCATTGGTCAGCACTGTCGCGTTGAATGGCACGATAACGATCACATCGACGCCGCGAGAGATAAGGTTTTCGATCTGCGAAATCTGCTTCTGCTCGTTGGCGTCGGCCGATTGGACGAAGACTTTGGCGTCCATTTTTTCCGCCGCCGCGACGAAGTAATCGCGATCGCGCGACCAGCGTTCCAGACGCAGATCGTCAATGGAGAAACCGATTTTCGGGTGGGTAGCGTCGGCCATTACCGGCAGGGCCAACAACGCCAGGGCACTGGCCAACAGCGTACGTTTCAAATTCTTCATGGTGGTGCGTCCTTTTATTTTTGTTGGAAAGACACGGCCTGACGATGAATCGGGCTGGTAGAACTGTAGAGAATCTGCCGACGCAGCAGGTACAGAATTGTCGTGCAATTGTCACAGCGTCGTTGCGTCGGCAGCCTCCCTTGGCGATCAGCGATACAGGTAACGGTTGACGATGTTTTCGAGCATTTCCTGGCGGCCGCTGACGGCTTGCGGGTTCAGCTCGTTGGTGAACGCGTGCTCGGCCAGTGACTCAAGATTGAAGTCGCCCGCCATCACCGCTTGCCCGAACGGCTGACGCCAGCCGGCGTAGCGTTGGTCCTTGAGGGTTTGCAATTGATCGTTCTCAACCATCGCGGCGGCGCGTTCCAGCGACAAGGCCAGAACGTCCATGGCACCAACATGACCGTGGAACAGGTCGATCTCGTCGAGGCTCTGCCGGCGCACCTTGGAGTCGAAATTGAAGCCGCCATTCTTGAAACCGCCGGCCTTGAGGATTTCATAGGTCGCCAGGGTCATTTCTTCGACGCTGTTGGGGAACTGGTCGGTGTCCCAGCCGTTCTGCGGATCGCCACGGTTGGCGTCGATGCTGCCGAAAATCCCCAGCGAGGCGGCAGTGGCAATTTCGTGATGAAAGCTGTGGCCGGCCAGGGTCGCGTGGTTGGCCTCGATGTTGACCTTGATTTCCTTCTCCAGGCCGTACTGCTGGAGGAAGCCGAACACCGTGGCGCTGTCGTAATCGTATTGGTGCTTGGTCGGCTCCTGCGGCTTGGGCTCGATCAGCAGGTCGCCGGTGAAACCGATCTTGTGCTTGTGCTCGACCACCATGCGCATGAAGCGCCCGAGTTGTTCGCGCTCACGTTTCAGGTCGGTATTGAGCAGGGTTTCGTAGCCTTCGCGACCGCCCCACAGCACGTAGTTGGAGCCTTTGAGGCGATGGGTGGCGTTCATTGCGCTGAACACTTGCGCGGCGGCGCAGGCGAACACTTCCGGATCGGGATTGCTTGCGGCACCGGCGGCAAAACGTGGATTGCTGAAGCAGTTGGCGGTGCCCCAGAGCAACTTGATGCCGCTTTGTTCCTGATGCTGTTCGAGGCGGTCGACCATTTGCGCGAAGTGTTCGCGGTACTCCTTCAGCGAGTTGCCTTCGGGGGCGACGTCCGTGTCGTGAAAGCAGTAGTAATCGATGCCCAGTTTGCTGAAGAACTCGAAGGCGGCTTGAGCCTTGCCGATAGCCAGTTCCATCGGTTCGCCACTGCGTTGCCACGGGCGTTTGAAGGTTCCGGCACCGAACACATCGGAGCCCGGCCAGACGAAGGTGTGCCAGTAGCAGGCGGCCATGCGCAGGTGTTCGCGCATGGGTTTGCCGAGGATCAGTTTGTCGGCGTCGTAGTGGCGGAATGCGAGGGGCGAATCACTGTTCGGGCCTTCGTAGCGAACCGGCTCGATATTGGGGAAATACTGCATGGACCTTGTCCTTGTTGTTCTTGGCGGTGTCTCGATACTAGCAACGGCCCCGTGCCCGCTGATTATGAAAAGCCTCAACTGCGAGTGCGATTTTGCGTATTGAGCTTCAGCGCGCGCAGGCCTAGTCTGTGTCCATCGTCGCCGCGACATGGCGGCCCGGAACAAAAATAATTTGAGGCCGCTTTCGCGAGCAGGCTCGCTCCCACATTTGATTCGTGTCGTTCACAAAACCGTGTGGGAGCGAGCCTGCTCGCGAATGGCTTGACGCAAAATCCGGATACTGAATGAAAAGCCTACCGCCCGTGCACCGCATCGCCCTGTTGTTCAACGGCAGCAAGATCTACGACCGTGGAATCATCAGCGGCATCGGCAACTACTTGAGCAGCACCCGCGCTTCCTGGGACCTGTTTCTGGAAGAGGACTTTCTCTGCCGCTTGAAAGGCATCGAGCGTTGGCAGGGTGACGGCATCATTGCTGACTTCGACGATCCGCTGATCGGCGAGGCGCTGGCCGACATTCATTTGCCGGTGGTGGCGGTGGGCGGTTCCTACGAGGATGCACGCGCTTATCCAAAAGCGATTCCCTACGTTGCCACTGACAACAACGCATTGATCACCCTGGCTTACTCGCATCTGGTCGAGGCGGGGTTGCAGCGCTTTGCCTGTTTCAGTCTGCCTGAGGCGCAAGCCAATCGCTGGGCGCAGGAGCGGGAAAAAGCCTTTCGCAAACTGATGCAGCGCGACGGCCTCCACGCCGAGATCTATCGCGGCATGGGCACCAGCGCACCGCTGTGGGACAGCGCCGTCGAACAACTGATCGCCTGGCTGCACAGCCTGCCCAAACCGATCGGCATCATCGCCGTCAGCGACGCCCGCGCCCGGCAGTTGCTGCAAGCCTGCCTGACCGCCGGCATCGCCGTGCCGGAGCAGGTCGCGCTGATCGGCATCGACAACGACCCGCTGACCCGCAGCCTGACTCGCGTACCGCTGAGTTCGGTGATTCAGGGCACCGAAACCATGGGCCGCACCGCTGCGCAATTGCTGCACCAGATGCTCCACGGCATGCCGTCCACCGGCACGCAGATTCTGATTCCGCCGGACGCGGTCAACGTGCAGGTGTCGAGCTTGCATCAACCGCTGGGCAATCCCTACGTCATGCAAGCGCTGCTGTTCATCCGCCAATATGCCTGTCAGGGCATCAAGACCGCACAGGTGGCTGCGTATGTCGGGGTGTCGCGTTCATCACTGGAAGCGCATTTCCGCGCCGAGCGCGGTTGCAGCGTGCATGACGAGATTCTGCGTTTCAAACTGGCGGCGGCTACCAGCGGTTTGAAGAACACCGATGCGGCGATTGCCGACATTGCCCAGGCCTGCGGCTTCAAGTCTGCGCAGTATCTGCACACGGTGTTCCGTCGCGAGTTCGGCTGCACGCCCCGCGAGTATCAGCAGGGCGGCGCATAGCGCTGCGAAGACTTACGCCAGCGCAGCGGCACTGGCTCTGGAGCGCCAGGCGAACGTCAGCACCATCAGCAGGCCCAGACCAGCCATCGCCGCGCCGGCCAGGGAAATCGCCGGATAACCCAGCCCGGCATTGATCACCGCGCCACCCAGCGCCGCGCCGATCGCGTTGCCGAAATTGAACGCACCGATGTTCACCGCCGAAGCCAGATTCGGCGCGTCCTTGGCGGCTTCCATCACGCGCATCTGCAGCGGCGGCACCAGAGCGAAGCTGGCGATACCCCAGATCAGAATGGCGACGGCGGCCGGCAGCGGCCAGCGCATCAGCACCGTGAACGCCAGCAACACCACAATCAATGCGCTCAGCGACACGATCAGGGTGCGGTCGATCGAACGGTCGGCAGCCTTGCCACCCCACATGTTGCCCAGCGTCAAACCGATTCCGAACAACACCAGCATGGCGGTGATGAACGCGGCGGAGGCGTGGGTTTCGCTGCTGAGAATCGGCGCGATGTAGGTGAACACGGTGAACATCGCACTCGAGCCGACCACGGTCAGGGCCAGTGCGGCCAACACCGGACCGCTGCCCAATACACGTATTTCCGCCAGCGCACCCGCGCCTTGCTCTGCTTTCAGATTGGGCAGGGCGAACCACAAGGCGATCATGGTCAGCACGCCGAGACCGGTAATGCCCCAGAACGCCGTGCGCCAGCCGAACAGCTCACCGAACCAGGCCGCCAGCGGCACACCGCCAATGGTCGCCAAGGTCAGGCCCATGAACATCGCCGCCACGGCGCCGGCACGTTTTTCCGGCGCGACCACACTGGCGGCGACCACAGAGCCGACCCCAAAGAATGCGCCGTGATTGAGCGAGGTGATCACCCTGGCGACCATCAGGCTGTAATAGTCGGTGGCCAGCGCCGACATCAGATTGCCCAGGGTGAAAATCGCCATCAGCCCGATCAGCAGATAGCGCCGCGGAATTTTGCCGGTGGTCAGGGTCATCAACGGCGCGCCGAGCAGTACGCCCAAGGCGTAGGCGCTGACCAGCAACCCCGCAGCGGGAATGGAAACGCCGAGATCGGCGGCGATGCCGGGCAACATGCCCATCGGCGCGAACTCGGTGACGCCGATGCCAAAGGCGCCGACAGCGAGTGCAACAAGTGGTGGATTGATACGCATGGAAAGTCTCCTCATCTATGCCGCCAATGCTACGATCCATCGTTTTCAGGCGGTAGATGGCGATTTTGGCAATCACCTTTGCGTAAGAGGCACGAATGGACTTCAACGGCAGATCAGGGGAAATGAGCGTGTTCGTCACTGTGGCGCAGGAGGGCAGCCTCTCAGCAGCTGCGCGTGCGTTGGGGCTGACGCCTTCGGCGGTCAGTCGGATCATCGCCCGCGCTGAACAACGACTTGGCACCCGCTTGCTGCTGCGCACCACCCGCGCGCTGACGTTTACCGCCGAGGGCGAGGCCTTCCTGCGCGGTGCCCGGCGAATTCTCGCCGACATGGACGAAGTGGAAGGGGCCATCACCGATCAAGGCGTACCCAAGGGCCGCTTGCGCGTCAGTGCCGCCCTTGGCCATGGAAGGCTGACCATTGTGCCGCTGGTCGCAGCCTTCACCGCCCGCTACCCGAACATCGTCGTCGACCTCAGCCTTGGCGACGAAGTAGTCGACATCCTTGCCGGTCAGGCGGACGTCGCCATCCGCTTCGGCCATCTGCCCGACAGCCCACTCACCGCGCGTCGGCTCGGCCACACCGGCCAGGTCGTGGTCGCATCGTCCGACTACCTGCAACGCCACGGCACACCTCTCGAACCGGAAGACCTGCTCAAGCACAACTGCCTGCGCTTCAACTTCCGCCGCGCCGAAGCCAACTGGCCGTTTATCCGCGACGGCAAGGAGTTCTCGCTGAAAGTCAGCGGCAACATCGAATGCAGCAGCGGCGAAGCACTGGCCCAGTTCGCCAGACTCGGCGCAGGCGTTGCACGGATTGGCGAGTTCACCGTCAGGGAAGACTTGCAGCGCGGCACGCTGATCCCGCTGCTGCAAGCGTTCAACCCGGGCGATGAGGAGCCGATTCATGCGGTGTTCGTCGGCGGCGCGGCGATGCCGGTGCGGGTGCGCTTGTTTGTGGATTTTTTGTTGGAGCAGCATCGGATGTAAGAGGTGGCATCTTTTCATCGGATCTGATTCTGTGCACGCAAATGCAATCATATTGCTATCATTTGCAGCTCTTCATTTTTCAGTCTGAATACAGTGAGTACCGATGTTCGTGAAAACGCTGAATGGGTTGCTTGTCTTATTGGTTTGCGGCGTGCTGGGCGCTTGCGGAAAAACAGACCGTTTTGCCGACGGCTGGGATCAAGGCGGCAACCTGCATGACGTGAGTCTGCGCGAGTGGGCCTTTGCAACCGATGCCAACCGGCTTGCAAGTGCTGCCGATTTTGTCCGGGAATTTATTCCGGCGTTGCCAGCAGTGTCTTTGCCGCTTGCGAGCGCCCTGGTTGAAAAGTGCCTGACCGAGAGTGCGTATATAGCCGCTATCGAGGAGATTGGGGTGCGAAGCAGAATTGAACCCTGTATTGAATATGCTCAACAAACCGCCAAGAGCCTCGCGCAGGAATATGCCAAGCGCCAAGGTGTTTCCAGCCAGTAAACGGTCGCCAGCGAAGTATTGTCGAGTGTCGGCTCCCAGTTACAAAGGGCCACCGCAGAATGATGGACCAGGATGTTCTTTACTGGCGCCGAGCGAGACAGGTTGTTGTTTTCACTCGACGAATCTGAGGCATGCAAAAGCGGTTTTGATACGCAGTTGCTTGATGGGTTCGATGCTTTCCTGAGATCCGATTTTTTTGACTACGCCCAGGCCGCAGTATTGTTGATTGAAGGTGAAGATCGGGAGAAGGCCAGCCTTGGGTTCAGTCCAGTAGCCCGACTTCAACGTATAGCTGGCCCCAGCCTGAGGGGTGAAAGAGAAGGGTATCTGGCAAAACTTTCCACCAACCGTTTGCCGGTAAGTCAAAACCAGCTCTTTGTCGACAGCTACCGGCGATTGGATAAAACCCTCGGTATAGGGCAAAGGCGTGAAGCCTGCGTAACATCCCGATTCGTTGAAGGTCATCGCATCGAGGTTAGTGCCGCTTTCATATTTAAGCCTGACCGTCGCCGAGGGTTCATCCTGCCGGGGAAATTGATACTGTTTACCCTGAAACAGTGAAGTACAACCGCTCAGTGCCAATGCTCCAGCCAAAAGCGTCAAGCCAAATCTGCCATTCCCGTACATGTACTGCTCCTGGATACCATTGGACTTTTCAGAAGCAGATGATACCGAAAAGTGGCCACATGCTACTAAGCTTTACGAGGTTTCAGACAGCCCAAGATTTTCCCTCGCCCACTGCTCAGCCGTCGTGACCTGAATCGCCCGCTGCTCATTGAACGTGCCCGCTTTAGGCCACGCCACACCTCGACCTTGGGCAAACACCGCGCGGTATTTTTTGATGTGGTGAGTGGGGTCTTTTTCCAGTTCCTGCATCAGGTGCGGCACTGTCCAGACGTTACGCTTGAAGGGCCGTCCGAGCACGCGTTCGAGAAGGCCCGCGACCTGTTCATAGGTCAGCGTGTCGCCCGACAGATACACGATCTCGTTGCGAAAACGCGATTCGAAGAAAACGATTTCTGCGGTCAGCTTGCCGATGTCGTCCGGGGTCGTCAGCGTCACGCTGGTGTCCAGGCTGCCCAGGGCGTTAACGGTGTCGTTGTCGAAATCAACGACTTCAAACACCGGCTCGAAGAGGAAACTGGTAAACATGCCGGTCGAGATGATCACCCATTCGGTTTTGTCCTGCGCGCGCAGCAGTTCGCGCACGTCGAGCTGAGCATCGAACAGATCCTGCGGACTGCCCCGGCCGATCACTTCGAAGTCCACGCCAAACTGCCAGGGAAAGTAGCGTTTGATGCCCGACTTGAGCGCAGCGGTCGCCAGCTTCATCGGCGTCTCGCGACCAGCGACCATGCCGGCGCAGCCGATGACGGTATCGAAAGGTGCGAAGACTTCGGCCAGTTGGTCGATCGAATCGTTGACCAGATCTGCCGCTACCATCTGCACGCCGAGACTGCGCAGTTCATCGATTTCGGCTTTCTTTGCCGGCAACTGACTGTCGATCGTCGAGGCCCTGAGCAGGACGCTGATCGTGCTGCCGGGCGAGCGCTTTGCCACTCGCGCAAGGTTGCGCAAAACCGGCAGGCCGAGTTCGCCTGCGCCCAGGACAAGAATGGATTGCGGGGAAGGGTGGCTCAATTCGGTCATGATGTCTCCTGAGATCTGCATGTAAGATCGGCAAATGCTGGCACGATCGGGCAGCACTCAGAAGAAGGCACACGCGTGATACCAAGTGAAGAAATGACTGATCAGCAAGCGCTCAGTGAGGCAGAAGCAATCTGCCAGACGCTCAGACGAGACGATGATGGCGTGCGCCGCGAAGTGCTCGCGCACGCCGGCAGTCGCTGGTCTTTGGGCATCCTGCATGCCTTGGGGGTGTACGGCACGATGCGTCACGCCGAGATCAAACGGCAGATGACCGGCGTGACTCAGCGCATGTTGACCAAAACCCTGCGTGCTCTGGAACGCGACGGCCTGCTGACCCGGCGCGAGCTCGACCAGGTGCCGCCGCACGTCGAGTACGAGCTGACGCCATTGGGCATGGGCTTGCTGGTGCGGATGTCGCCGATCTGGACTTGGGTGGTGGAAAACGTCGAGGGTTTCCGCCAAGCGCGACGCACGTTCGATAGCCAGGTCGGCAAGAAACCCTCATGGCAAATTCCTGTTCCAGCGCGGGATGATTCTGAAGCGTCAGACTGAGGTTTCGCGCTTCAGCTCAGCGGCACCGCGAACACGGCACTGGCGCGCGCGACCGTTCGCTCACCTACGTGCAGACTGACGCCAGCAAACGCCAGTTGGCGGCCCTTTTTGGAGTGTTCAAGACGCACTTCGAGCCACTCGTTGATTTGCACCGCACCGAGATAATCCAGGGTCATGCTCGCGGTGATCAACGGCTGCGGCGGATCGCTGGAGAAGGCCATGGCGTAGCCCATGCCCACGTCCGCTAGTGTCGCCAATACACCGCCATGCAAAGTGCCACGGCCGTTGGCGTGGCGGGAGTCGGTCAGTAAGCCCAACTCCAATTGCAGGCCGTGGCCTCTGGCGTAGATCGGGCCGAGCAGATCCAGCAACGGACTGCTGCGGGTCAATGGAGTGAAACCTTCGGGAATGGCCGTGGTGTTCATGATCCCATCCTGATGCAGGTGGCTGACCTGTGTGATTGGGCGAGGAAACGCAGGAGGGGGCAAGCACTATGCGGATGGGGAATTTGCTGCGATAAGTGCTGTACACGGAACTGACCAGCAAGGAGCTACGGGATGGATATTCAAATTCACATTGCGAGGGATGCGGATGCATCGGCTATCAGTGAAACGATCATCAAGACGCTCCGTGAGAGCAATGCTCGCGACTATCCACCCGAAATCATTGATCGAGTGACTGAAAATTTTTCGCCCTCGAACATCCTTCGTTTTTTGACTGAGCGTCAGGTGCTGGTCGCTACGCTCGACAGTCAAATCGTCGCAACGGCAAGTCTTGATGGAGACGTTGTTCGAAGCGTATTTGTCGACCCGGACTTTCAAGGAATGGGTGTCGGAAGCCAGCTGATGAAGAGCATTCAATCACTCGCCATGGACGCAGGTTCCAACTTGCTGCGCGTTCCTTCCTCAGTCACCGCAGAAGGCTTCTATGCTTCGCTCGGCTTCAAGAAAATCAGAGATGAGTTTCATCAGACGGAGCGCACGATCATCATGGCGAAGACGTTGAAACGATAGCGTTCACCTAACGTTTCAGCCTGCCGAATGTGGCTTCCATCGCTACGCGGTCATGGTCGAGCAACCAGGCATGATGTCGTTGATAAAGCTGCAAAAGTAGTTCGGTGTTGGCTCCAACCACGTCCATGCCTCTGTCGTCATAGGGAAAGACCATGACTCGCTTGGGCAGATTGAACAGGTAGACAGCACAGTTCGCACGCGGTTGGATAGCACCGAAGTCCTTGGCCAATGCGCACCAGAGTAATGCTTGAATGCTCGCCACAGATGCTTCGAAGGCGACGTTGACCCAATACTCCGGTTCTTCCTCGGTGAACCATTCCTCGTTGTCTATTTCTTCGCTCCAGATGCACAGCGCTGATGGAGTGTCGATTCCAGCAGATTTAAGGGCGCGAAGAGTGCTGCGATGGGCGAATCGATTGCGACCGGAATGAGTACGCAGACACGCTACAAACGATGCGTCCCCTTGGAAAATGTCGCCGCAGATGGATATGGATTTGCGCATAGCGGTCAGGAATTGCTCGATCATTCCGCCCGTTTCGGAGAGTTCGAAACGCAATCCTCCCGGCCAGGAATAGAAAAGCGGACGGGCGAATGCCTGGGGTCCAAATGCGTTTTCGATCTCAGCTCTCAGATTCACTTTCTTCCCTTCAATGTGGATTTCTGTTTGTTCAAGACGCGGGTGAAGTCAGTGCGACGACACAAACGGCGAAGCAGTCGTCGGTGCCGGCAGCGCATAGGCCTGTTTCATCCACGCAACTTCCGCTAGCGGTGTGCGGCCGAAGAGGCGTTTGAAGTCGCGGCTGAATTGCGAGGCGCTTTCGTAGCCGACCAGAAATGCAGTTTTTGCCGCAGTCAGGTCGTTACGCAGCATCAGCAATCGCGCCTGGTGCAGCCGCGTCGACTTCAGATACTGCATCGGCGAAGAATCGGTAACCTTGCGAAAGTGCAGATGAAAATTCGGCACGCTCATCTGCGCTTCCTCGGCCAGGGTTTCTACGTCGAGATGTTGGTGATAACAGCTGTGGATCTTGTGGATGGCGCGGGTCACTTTGCCGAACTGGCCTTGTTGGGCGATGGCGGCGCGCAGGGTGCCACCTTGTTCGCCGGTGAGGATACGGTAGTAGAGCTCGCGCAGCATCGCCGGGCCGAGGATTTGCGCGTCGGCATCGTCGCTCATCACTTCAAGAAAACGCAGGGTTGACCGGCGCAGCGGTTCGTCGAGCGGCGAGGCGTACATGCCCATCGGTTGCGCTGTGGGAAATTCCCACCGCTCATCCACTTGCTGAATCAGCTCGCCGGCCAGGGCGAAATCCAGACGCACGTACACCGCGAGCATTGGCTCGGTTTCGCTGGCATCGGTTTCCATGGTGAAGGGTACCGGCACCGACACCACCAGATAATGCTGAGCGTCGTAGACGTAGACTTCATCGCCGAGATAACCGCGTTTACGCCCCTGACAAAGGATCACCACGCCCGGCTCGTACAACACCGGCGTGCGGGTCAGCGGTCGGTTGGAACGCAGGAAACGCACATCGTCCAGCGGGCTCAGGTTGTAACCTTCCAGCGGGGCGAGCTGGCTCATTAGCTGGACCATGCGCGCTGTGATGGGGTCTTTCGGTTTCGGCATGGGCTGTGGGTTTCCTTGTGAAAAGGCGGGTTTGAACCTGTCTGGCTGATTGGCGGGGTGTCAGACAGAGCCCTCACCCTAGCCCTCTCCCAGAGGGAGAGGGGACTGACCGTGGTGCTTTCTGGTACTACGCCGACCTGTAATATCGTGCCGAACGCGGGGTTGAATCCACCCGCGATCGGCTCCCTCTCCCTCCGGGAGAGGGCTGGGGTGAGGGTGCTTTTGATCTTTCAGCCATCCGTCGAGCGGCTAAGCGCTGCCCATTGCTCAATACTCTCCGCCGTGCGCTGCAACTTGTCACGCACCAGCGCCAGCGCATCACTGCCCAATAGCAGGTGAGCCGGTGGGTTTGGACTGTCGATGATCGTCAGCATGACCCGTGCAGCTTTCTGCGGATCGCCCAACTGATGGCCACTTTTCTCCTCCCGGGCCTTGCGCACCGGATCGAAGCTTGCATCGTAGTCACTGATGCTACGCGGCGTGCGTTGCATCGAGCGGCCTGCCCAGTCGGTGCGAAACGATCCCGGCGCCACAGCGGTAACAAAAATATTGAAGGGCGCAAGCTCCTTGCTCAAGGTGTCAGAAATCCCCTCCAGAGCGAACTTGCTGCCGCAGTAGTACGCGATCCCGGGCATGGTGATATGGCCGCCCATCGAAGTGATATTGAGGATATGCCCCGCGCGGCGCTGGCGGAAATACGGGACGAACGCCTTGGTCACCGCCACCGCGCCGAATACGTTGACGTCGAACTGGCGGCGCATTTCCTGCAGCGATGACTCTTCAAAAATCCCCTCATGGCCATAACCTGCGTTGTTGACCAGCACGTCCACCGGGCCGTGACGATCCTCCACAGCCGCAACCACCCCATCAATGGCATCGAAATCGGTAACGTCCAGCACCACCCCATGCGCGCGCTCGGGCGACAGCGCTTCGAAGGCTGCCAGAGCGGATTCACTGCGCACTGTGCCGATAATCCTGTGACCTTGAGCGAGCGCTTCCTTGGCCAGCGCCTGGCCGAAGCCGCTGCTGACACCGGTGATGAAAAGGGTCTTCATGGATCTGTACTCCAGCAGGCGATTGGAGAGGCCATGCTAGGGCGGATAACGCTGGCGGACGATGCCGAATCGGATCGAAGTATTGCCTGTTCCTATCAATTGAGTTTTCGATCAGGTCTTGCCTCAAAAGACGGAAAAGTCCTGCAGGTCTCAAACCCGCAGGACTTTTCCTGTCTCGGCAACACGCGCTTAAGCTGCGCGACGACCCGGTGTACGGTCCGATCCATCAGCGGCGAGCGCCTCACCCAGTGGGGTGCGGTCTGAGCCGTCGGCAGCGATGGCCTGGCCTTGTGGGGTCTTGTCATAACCGTCCTCAACCAGGCCTTGTTCCTCGAGGCGGTTGCGGCCGTTTTCAGCCAGAGCCTGGCCCTGCGGCGTACGTTCCGAGCCATCGGCAGCAACAGTCTGCTGTGGTTCGTTGACCTGGGTGAAGAAACGATCTTCCTGATTGCTCGGTACGGCGAATGCGCTGGCGCTGAGGGCGAAAGTGGCGACGGCGATCAGTTGGCTTACAGTTTTCATGGCGGTGACTCCGGTCAAGTTGAGATTGAGGTCCGGGTCGTTCAGATCAGTCTCTGGTTAACCCGTTGCAGTGGTGTGTTCTGCATGGGTTCAGATTAGGGGGCAGGGGGGTGTCGGCGTTAGGCGGATACTGTTCGCAATTTGCCTGATTCTGCTCGCTGAAGATGATTTACAGGCTAGCGACCTTATGGCTTCACGGCGCCGCGAGCAATCAGGTTCCGCCAGTGAGATAGCTTTGCACTTGCCTGACTACATCCCGGGCGGTGCGGGTTACGCCGATCAATGTGGCAGAAGCGAGCCCCGTCCAGTCGCCGTAACCCACCAGCCACAGATCGGGTATCGCAACGCTTCGGCTTTCGTCCACAATCACTTTGCCATCCCGGCCTACAATGTTCAGGTTGTTCAGGTGATCGAGCGCCGGAGCAAATCCCGTGCACCAGATGACAGCGTCCACCTTTGTCTCGATCCCCGATGACCATACAACCCCTGTCGAAGTAAAGCGCGTGAACGGCTGTACCGCGCTCAACACACCGCGCTCGCGAGCCTCCTTGACCGGTGGCACCATGACAATGTCGCCCAGTCCTCCAACGGGCTGTTGAGGCTCCACGCCATCCTGCTGCGCCTTCAGTCGAGCAGTAGCGCGTTCGAACAGGACGCGTCCATCCACCTCATCAGGTAGGAACGTTGGGGCCTGTTGCGTGACCCAGGTTGCCTGCGCCACTTTGGAGACCTCGGCGTAAATCTGGGCGCCGGAGTTGCCGCCACCGACGACAAGGACGGTTTTACCCGCAAACTCGTTCGGCCCGACGTAATGAGCGGAATGAAGCTGCCTGCCTGCAAACAATGCCTGGCCGGGATAGTCTGGTACGAACGGGCAGCTCCAGGTGCCTGTTGCACTGATAACCGCTTTGGCGTCCCAGTGGTTGTCCCTTGAGATTACACGCAAGCCGCCTTCGATCTTCTCGACACGGGTCACCCGCGTGGAGCGGATGATGGGGAAGTCATACCGGCGCTCGTACTGAGTCAGGTATTCGACAACGTCGTCCCGCCCGGGCGTCCCCTCGGACAGGGCCGGCATCGGCCAGCCTGCAATCGAACTCCATGCCGACGGCGAGAAGAGCCGCAGCGAATCCCAGCCATGCCGCCAGGCGCCTCCTGGTCCCGGCTCGGCATCCAGCAGCACGTAAGACAAGCCTGTGCGCTTCAAAAAATAAGCGACAGTCAGCGCGGATTGGCCACCACCAATGACCACGACATCAAGTTTCGAATTCTGACTCACCAGCATCCTCCCGGCGCAAAGGCCTCAACGTGTGAAAGATCGTGGTGCGGCTCATACCGGTTCCGCACACGCATCAAATGGAACGCTGGTTGACTCGTCTGGACAGCTCTTCGGCGGATTCCTTGCGCTCGGAATAACGGTCGACCAGGTAATCCTGACGATCACGCAAGAGCAGCGTGAACTTCATCAATTCTTCCATCACGTCCACCAGGCGGTCGTAGTACGAAGAAGGCTTCATACGTCCGGCCTCATCGAACTCGGTGAACGCCTTGGCCACAGAAGACTGGTTCGGGATGGTGAACATCCGCATCCAGCGGCCAAGTACCCGCAACTGATTGACCACGTTGAAGGACTGCGAGCCGCCGCAGACCTGCATCACAGCAAGGGTTTTGCCTTGCGTAGGTCGTACAGCGCCCAGCGCCAGCGGAACCCAGTCGATCTGCGCTTTGAACACGGCACTCATGGAGCCGTGACGCTCAGGAGAGCACCACACCTGACCCTCTGACCATTGCATCAGCTCGCGCAGTTCCACGACTTTGGGATGCGTGTCGGGTGCGTCATCAGGCAGCGGCAGACCCGCAGGGTCAAAAATCCTGGTTTCGGCGCCAAACTCCTTCAGCAGGCGTGCCGCTTCTTGCGTGACCAGACGGCTGAATGAGCGCTCTCGCGTCGATCCGTATAGCAGCAGAATGCGAGGCTTATGCTCCGAAGGATTACGAGGCGACAGTTGCTCCAGCGAAGGAATGTCGATCAGTTCGGCATGGACGTTCGGCAATGTGTCTTGCATATAAGCTCCTACGGCGGCGCCAGGTTGGGCACCGCCTCGGTTGATCTTCAAAGCGAACCGATGCGGTTCAGTTCAGCTTTCAACTGTTCAGCGCTGATGGTCTTCAGTGGCAGCGCAAGAAATGCGCTCACGCGCTCGTGGATTTTGGCGAGTGTGGTTTCAAATGCAGCGGTGATCTCGGCTTCCGACCCGCTAGCCTCGGACGGGTCGGCCAGCCCCCAATGCGCCTTCAGGGCTGGGCCGAAGAAGATCGGGCATGCTTCTCCAGCAGCGCGATCACAGACGGTAATGACGATGTCGGGAGGCGAGCCCTCGAAAGCATCCGAAGCCTTGCTGCTCAAGCCCGCCGTAGAGATGCCCGCCGCCTCCAGCGTTTGCAGTGCCCGTTGATTCACCCGGCCGCTGGGAAAGCTTCCCGAGCTGACGGCTTCTAGACCCTCGGGCGCCAAGTGGTTGAAAAGCGCCTCGGACAGAATGCTGCGGCAGCTGTTGTGGGTGCACATGAACAAGATTTTCATCAGACGATTCCTTGATTCAGAAACTTAGGCGCAGTGCCAGGGCGGACAATGTGGCGACGAGGATGGGCAAGGTCAGCACGATCCCGGTCTTGAAGTAGTAACCCCAGCTGATCGTTATGTTTTTCCGGGCGAGCACGTGCAGCCACAACAGCGTGGCCAGGCTCCCGATCGGGGTGATCTTCGGGCCCAGGTCGCAGCCGATGATGTTGGCGTAAACCATCGCTTGCTGGACTACACCGTCGACTTCGGCGGCATGAATGGATAAGGCGCCTACCAGAACGGTGGGCATGTTGTTCATGATCGAAGACAGCAATGCTGTCAGCAGCCCTGTACCAAGGGACGCGCCCCAAACGCCATAACCGGCGAACACGTTCAGGATCTGCGCGATGTGGTCGGTCAGGCCGGCGTTCTTCAGGCCATAAACAACCAGGTACATACCCAAAGAAAAAATCACCACCTGCCATGGCGCCTCTTTGAGCACCTTGCTTGTGTTGATGGCATGACCACGAGCCGCGATGACATAGAGAATGCATGCACAGACCGCTGCGATGGCGCTGATTGGCACCCCCAATGGCTCAATGACAAAGAAGCCGATCAGCAGTAGTGCCAGCACCCACCAGCCGGCTACGAAAGTGGCACGGTCATGGATTGCGTCATCCGGATTGTCCAGTTGGTTGAGGTCATAGGTCTTTGGTAAATCTTTGCGGAAAAACCACAGCAGCATGGCTAATGTCGCCGCCACGCTGACGATGTTTACCGGCACCATGATCGAAGCATATTCGTTGAAGCCGATATTGAAGTAGTCGGCAGAAACAATGTTGACCAGGTTGGAAACCACAAATGGCAAGCTCGCCGTATCTGCGATAAATCCAGCGGCCATGACGAACGCCAATGTCGCGGCGGGAGAAAAACGCAGCGCCAGCAACATCGCGATTACGATGGGAGTGAGGATCAATGCCGCTCCGTCGTTGGCGAACAGTGCCGACACAGCCGCACCCAGCAGGACGATAAATGCGAACAGCCTGCGGGTGCTTCCGCCTCCCCACCGAGCCACGTGCAATGCAGCCCACTTGAAAAAGCCTGCCTCATCAAGCAGCAAACTGATGATGATGACCGCGATGAATGTCCCAGTGGCATTCCAGACGATGCGCCAGACCTCGGGTATGTCTGCAAGGGTAACGACGCCTGCCAGCAGCGCCACGATGGCACCGAGCGTCGCACTCCAGCCAACCCCGAGTCCCTTGGGCTGCCAGATGACAAGGACGATGGTGGCGATAAAGATCAATACGGCAATCAGCATTTCATTAATCCGGTTGGGCGTGAATCAGTTGCACACGGCTTGGTTGATCGGACGGTCGCTCATGCCGCAAAGGCGCTTGGCCTCGGTTTCCAGCCATTGCTGATTGGCGTCTACCACTTCCTTCAAAACTGCAGCCACCCACGCGGGCAAATCAGGATTCACCCGGTAGTACACCCATTGGCCTTGGCGACGATCCAACAGCAAACCGGCAGAGCGCAGCAGCGCCAGATGACGAGAAATCTTCGGCTGACTGAGGTCGAGCGCTGCCGTCAGCTCGCATACACAGAGTTCACCTTGGCTCACGACAAGCAGGGAAATTTTGGCTCGGGTGTCGTCGGCCAGGCACTTGAACAAGGTGGTGGGGGTCATGGGTTCTGTCATACGTCCTCCAGAAGCTTTTGTCTTGACCAAAACGAAGAGCCTGATGCGCTTGCGGATGTCGTGACGCGTAATGGTGAAAGGCGGCGGCATAATTGCCGAGCAATGGATACGGATAACCGAATATACGCATAGTCATATATCTGGTAAAGCGAATATAACAGCGGTTGAACCGTCGAGACTGATAGCGACGGACCGCGCGGATAGTGCCCGCGATTTGTCTGATTCCACTGATTGAAAATAGCCATTGACTTAGAGCGCGCTCAAACCTTTACGGTGATGACATGAATCCAGAACTGACAATTTCAAAGTTGGCCAAGCGCCTTGATTTGAGCGCTCACACGATCCGCTATTACGAGCGCATCGGGCTGTTCGACCCGGTTGGGCGCGGTGGCAATGGCCACCGGGTGTACGCCGAGAAGGATGTGCTGTGGGCCGAGTTTCTGCTCCGGCTGAAGGCGACCGGAATGCCGATCCAGCAAATGCTGCGGTATGCCGAATTGCGTCGATCAGGCGACTCGACCCTGGCAGAACGCCGCGAACTTCTCGAGCAGCATCGCCGGGACGTGCAAGCGCAGATCAGCCAGTTGAGCCAGTCCCTGGAGGTTCTGGATAACAAGATTCAGATCTATCACCAACTCGAGCAAAAGGAGCATCACCATGATCCGTAAACTTCCCGGTCTCAATCGTTTGCTGTCCGCCACACTGATTGGCGCCAGCGTGACCAGTGTGGCAGCGCCGGTGGAGATGACTGATCGTCGAGAGCGCGGAGAAGCCGCTCTGACGCAGATTACTGGCGGACCTGGTCAGGCAGTGGTTGATTCATTGAAGGATACTGCTCCAGAGCTTGCGGACTGGATTCTGAGTTTTGCCTACGGCGATGTCTTCGCCCGCCCCGGGCTCGATCACTGCACTCGTGAGCTGGCAACCGTTGCGGCACTTACCGCATTGGGCAATGCCCAGCCACAACTGAAAGTTCATATCGGTGGCGCCCTGAACGTCGGGTGCACACCGGAGGCGGTGGTCGATGTGATCTTGCAAATGACCGTATACGCAGGGTTTCCCAGCGCCTTGAACGGTATAACCGCTGCGCGTGAAGTCTTTGCTGCTCGCGGGATCAGTGTCAAATCTTGAGTGCGCTGGCCGCTGACCTTGCAACAGGACGGTGCAAGGCCAGATTTGATCGACCTGCCTTAGCGCAAATCCTCCGGCTGCATCGTCAGGATAATCTTCCCGACATTCTGCGAGGATTCCATCCGCCGATGGGCATCGGCTGCGCGGGACAACGGAAAGGTGCTGTCCACCACCGGTTCCAGACTCGCAGCGCCAGCGAAGCGTTTCAGCCAGTGGTCGCGAAAGCGCTGGATCATCGCGTGCTTCTCTGGCTGGGTGCGCGACTTCATCACCGTGCCGATGATTTGCAGGTGCCGGTAGAGGATGTGCTCCAGCTCCACGTCGACCTTGCCGCCGCCACCGAGAATGCCGACCTGCACCAGGCGACCACCGTGGGCCAGCGAGGCGATGTTGCGGGCGAAGTAGGGTGCGCCGATAAAATCAATGATCACATCGACGCCGCGCCCGTTGGTTTTGTCGGCGATGACTGCGGCGAAATCCTCGTTTTTGTAGTCGATGGCCACGTCGGCGCCCAGGTGTTCGACGCGCGACAGCTTGCTGCCTTCGGTGGTCGCGTACACCGTGGCGCCGGTGGCGTAGGCCAGTTGCACGGCAGCGGAGCCGACGCCGCCGGCGGCGGCATGGATCAGCACCGAGTCACCTGACTTGAGTCGGGCCAGGTGCAGCATCGCTTCGTGGGCGGTGACAAACACTTCGGGAATCGCCGCGGCGTGCACATAGTCGAGCTGTGCCGGAATCGGCATGGCCATGCGGTAGTCGATGCGCGCCAGTTCGGCGTAGGCGCCGCCGCCGACCACGCCCATCACCCGGTCGCCGACGGCGAATCCGCTGACCTCGCTGCCGGTCTCGAGCACTTCCCCGGCAATCTCCAGACCGATGATCAACGAGTCGCCGAAGTTCGCATGGCCGTAGCCGCCGGTTCGGTGAGTCAGGTCGGCACGGTTCACGCCGGCCGCATAGACACGCACCAGCAGGTCGGTCGGGCGCACTTCAGGGTTGGGCGCTTCGCCGAGTTGCAGCACTTCTGCCGAACCGAATGCTTTCAGGTTGATGGCTTTCATCTCAGCGTTGCTCCGTGTCGGCAAGGGTGGCATTGGCGATGGCCGAGGCGGTGATGGCGCCCGGGAAACCGACGTAAAAGGCCAAGTGAGTGATCGCCGCCGACAACTCTTCATGGCTCACGCCATTGCTGACAGCGCGGCGCAGGTGCGCGGGTAATTCTTCGCAGTGGCCGCCGGCAATCAGCGCAGCGACAGTGATCAGACTGCGGTCGCGGGGTGACAAGGCGGGGTCACTCCAGATTTGCGGGTACAGCGTTGAGTCCACGAATTGCGCCAGTTTCGGGGTGAAGGCGCGGGCGGCTTCGCGTGGGCTGCTGAAATCGATAATCGACATGGAAATCCCCTTAAACCTGGCTGATGAATTTGTTGGTGAGGTAGTGCTCGATGCCTTCGATGCCGCCTTCGGAACCGTGGCCGCTTTCTTTCATGCCGCCGAAGGGCAGTTCGGTGGCGACGATGCGGTACTGGTTGATGCCGATCATTCCGGCTTCCAGGCCATCGGCGACGTCGATCGCGGTGCGCGCATTGGAAGTGAACGCGTAGGCCGAGAGGCCGTAGGGCAGGCGGTTGGCTTCTTGCAGGCCGTCGCTCAACTCATCGAAAGGCATCAGTATCGCGATGGGGCCAAAGGGTTCTTCGTGCATGATTCGCGCACTCATCGGCACATCGGCCAATACGGTGGGCTGGAAGAAGAAGCCTGCGCCCGGCAACGCTTCGCCACCGGCCAGCACCCGTGCGCCTTTTTCGACGGCGTCGGCGATCAGTTGCTCCATCTTCGCCAGTTGCCGTGGGTTGGCCAGAGGGCCGACCTGGGTTTGCGGATCCATGCCATCGCCGATTTTCAACGCCTGGGTGGCCGCGACGAAGTGCTCGACGAACTCGTTATAGGCCTCGCGCTGGATCAGGAAGCGAGTCGAGGAAATGCACACCTGGCCGGTGCCGCGAAAGCGATTGGCGACGCCTTCCACAGCAGCTTTTTCGATGTCGGCGTCGGCAAACACCAGCACCGGGCCGTGGCCACCCAGTTCCAGGGTGATCGGCTTGACGCCTTCGGCAGCGCGGGCCGAGAGCAGCCGACCGATCGGCACCGAACCGGTGAAGGTCACTTTGCGAATGATCGGTGAGGCAATCAAATGGCTGGACACTTGATCCGGCACGCCGAACACCACTTGCAGCACGCCTTTGGGCAAACCGGCATCGTCCAATGCCCGGGCCAGGGCCAGCGCGGTGGAAGGGCTTTCCTCGCCGGGCTTGAGCACCACGCTGCAACCGGCGGCCAGCGCTGCCGAGAGCTTGCGCGCCGGGGTGATGGCCGGGAAATTCCACGGTGTGAACGCTGCCACAGGGCCGATCGCCTGGCGTTTTACCAATTGCAGTACACCCGGACGATTGGCCGGGACGACACGGCCGTCGATGCGTCGTGCGCTTTCGGCGAACCACTCGAAATATTCCGCCGCACGGGTCACTTCATCGAGGCTTTCGCGCAGTGGCTTGCCTTCTTCCAGCGTCATTTGCGCAGCGATGTGCGGGGCGCGTTCGAGGATCAGGTCGGCGGCGCGCTTGAGGATTTTTGCGCGCTGGTCCGGCACGGTCTGGCGCCATTGGTCGAAGCTCAGTCGGGCCACTTCGAGGGCGTGATCCAGGTCTTCGGCGGTGGCCAGTGGCACCTGGCCGATTTCCTCGCCGGTTGCCGGGTTGACCACGGCGGCGGTCGCGCGGTCCTGGGCGGTGAGCCATTGACCACCGATGAAGAGATAGAGCGGATCGTAAGGAGTGTTCATGGATGTCGCCTTCATGGTTGAGGATTCATTCGGCGCCTTGTACGCAGCGGTTCAGGCGTCCCGTGGAATCCAGTCTATGGAAGGCGTGCCGTTTGATTTAGCCGGCCACGAGGGAATCATTGTTGTCCCAGAAGGTAATATCGAGCGCAGGGGCGAGCGTGTAGCATCCGTCCTTATCCGCAGTGAGTGGCAGTTCTACAGGACGATCAGGATGGACAAACTTTCAAACATGTCGGTGTACATCAAGGTAGTCGAGATGGGCAGTTTCACTGCCGTGGCCAACCATCTCGACTCCACCGTCGGTAACGTATCGCGTGCGGTCTCGGCGTTGGAAAACGTGCTCGACACCCGCCTGTTGCAACGCTCGACCCGGCGTCTCTCGGTGACCGATGCGGGCCGGCGGTTTTATGAACGCTGCGTGAAGATTCTCGCTGACCTGGAAAGCGCCGAAGCCGAGGCGAGCAATGCCGCCTTGCAACCACGAGGGACGTTACGGGTGCACTGCGTGCCCGGACTGGCCCGGCAACTGGTGACCGGCGCGGTGTTGGAATATCGCCAGGCGTTCCCCGAAGTGACCGTCGATTTGATGCTCTCCCAACGCATGCCCAATCTGCTTGAGGATCAGTTGGACGTGTCCATTCTGATCGCGCGAACGCTGCCGGATTCGGCGTATGTCAGCCAGAAGATCGGCGTCAGTCACTGCGTACTGGTGGCCTCTCCGCAATACCTGGCGCGGCATGGCGCACCCGAAACGCCGGAGCAGCTTTGCGATCATCAATGCCTGCTGCTCGGTACCGTGGATTACGTGCGCGATGAATGGCAGCTCAAAAGCAAGGCGGGCGATGCGACGTTCATCCCGAGCGGGCCGAGTTTCAGCGTGAACGATATGGACGCAATGGCCGTGGCCATTCGCGAAGGGGCGGGGATTGGTCTGTTGGCAGGCTTCACGGCGATCGACGATTTGCGTGCCGGCAGGCTGGTGCGGGTGCTGCCCGATTACCACACCTACGAGCGCAATGTTTACGCGGTCTACACGTCTCGCCAGTTTGTCGATGCGAAGATCACGCGATTCATCGATACCTTGAAACCCCGGGTCGGCGCGCAGTTGGCGAGCACTGCTCAGGCGCTCATCGATTGAAGCGGTTAAAGCATTTGCGTCTCAGCGAGCCAAATCTGAGACGCAATGGGTGTGCGAGGTATTGGCCTGATCAACCGTTGCTGCAGCCGCTGCCCATGATCTCGTATTGCAGGATGTGCTGTTTGCCTTGGGAATCCTGATAAGTCATGTGCACCGGCACTACAGCGCAGACATCCGGCACGGGATCTTCCGAGATGATTTTGGCGACGTCGAGGTGACTGGCGTAGGTGTATTGCTCGACGGGTGGCGTGGTAGTCGATTCCTGAGCCATGACCACCGAGCTGAAGCCGAAGAGTGCGAGGACGAGCATTGAGACTTTCATGGAGGATGTTCCTTTGCTGAAGTTGAGTGTGTTGCTGGAACGAACTCTATGAGGCGGCTGGCGGGGGAAACAGGCGCGGATTGGGTAAAGACTGTTTACGGTTTGAGCCACAATCGGCATGGGGTGAACGATCGCGCAGGGTTCAGCGCAAACAAAAAAAGGCGCCGGTGAGGGCGCCTTTTGCTTATCTCGGTTTTTTACGGCTCGCCATGCAATCGGCAGCTACGAAAGCGCCGGGCTGATCTCGGCGGATTTCACTGAGTAGCTTGCTACTCGCGCCGAGATCCACTTGCGGCTGTAAGCCAGCACATGGTCAGCAGTGGCGGTCGGGAAGTGAATGAAGCCATGCGGACATTCCGGCAGCACGTACATCCCCACCGGCGCCGCGTGTTGCCAGCGCTCGGCGATGAGCCGCGTGTCATCCAGCAGCGGATCGAGGTCGCCGGCAAACAGCAGCGCTGGTGGCAGTCCGCTGAAATCGCCGTACAGCGGCGACAGCGGTGGCTGGCGTCGTTGTTCGTCGCTGATGTCCGGCGTGAGCAGGCGCAACGCTTCGACCATGCCGGGGCCGTCGAGCACCAGAGTATCGGCGGGTGCGGTGCGCACGCTGGGTGTGCCGGTCAGGTCGTAGACGCCGTAATACAGCAGCGCGCCGCAGATCCGTTGCAGCAGTTGCGGCGAAGACTTGAGCGCGAGCAGGGTGGCCGCCGCCAGATGCCCGCCGGCCGATTCACCGACGACGACTACGGGCAGCCCGGCAAACTCGCCATCGTTCAAGATGCCGCGAGTGGCCCGTAGACAGTCCTCCAGCAAGCCCTCGATCGGCGTCGACACGGCCAGTCGATAATCAACCGACACCACCGCCACGTCGCAGGTGTTGACGATGGCGATGTTGAAGTTGTCGTTCATCTGCGCATTGCCGATCACCCAGCCGCCACCATGGAAATCCAGCACCACGCCTTTGGCTTTGCCCTTGGGGCGGATGATGCGCACGGGCACCGTGTCGATGATCTTCCGTTCGGCGCTCAGCCCATGCTGGCGCAGCTTGCCGTCGCCGCCGAGCTGACCCGCCCGCAGCAACGCCTGAATCAACCTCGGGGTGAGGCGATTGCGAATCTTGAAACGCGGCAGCCAAGCGAGCTTTTTGTTAAACGCGCGAACCTGCGCCAGCTCGCGCTCGCCGTGCGGCCATGGGAAGTCGCTCACAGGCGATTCTTCATCAGGATCGAGCAGTTCAGCGCCAGCGCGACGCACAGCCACGCCAGATACGGGAACAGAATCAGCCCGGTGACCACGTCCAGTTGCAGGGCGAGCACGACCATCACCGCGACCACCACCCACAGCACCGCCAGAATCACCAGCGCCGCCAGCACCTGATGCGCGCCGAAGAACACCGGTGTCCACAGGGTGTTCAGGGCGATTTGCGCAGCCCACAAGGCCAGCACCGTTTGGCTGCCGGGGATCAGACTCAAGCGATAACCGGCCCAGGCCAGCAGCAGGTAGATGATCGTCCACGCTACGGGAAAGGCCCAGTTGGGCGGGGTGAAAGAGGGTTTGGTCAGCGATTCGTACCACGGACCGGGTTTGAACATCACGCCAGTGGTTGCCGCCGCCGCACAGGCGAGAAGGAAGATGAAAAAGGTCATTGCCAGTCCTTAGCTGTGATCAGCTGTTATGGAGAGTTAAGAAGAGGACGCTTCGCTGCGCAAAAAGTTTGTTTGCAAACGCAAAATGGCAGTCAGGTTGAACTAAAAGCTGACCGTCGCGTCAGGATAAACACTGCCTTTTCCCACCGACGCGGACGACATCATGTACACCTATCACATCGAATACCGTTTCAATGGCGAGCCTCGTACTTATCTGCTCGAGCTCAAGGAAGCGCAACTGGCCGAGCACGACGCGGCGATGCATCTGCTGGAACTGCATCTGGGCGATGCGGAAAACAGCCTGGTCATGCCCACGGCGGATTCGACGCCAGAGCAGATTCTCGAGCAGGCCGAGCGGGTAGGGATTACACATATCCGGGTGGTCAGCCGGACCAATTGACCTTCGGATGCGGCGCAGGCGTCAGCAAAATGTGCTCTGGATTCAGGCCATGCGCCGCAATACCAGCACCATCCCCGCACCCACGAGGCCCATGCAGGCGATCAGCACGGGAAAGGACATCCACCACGGAACGCCGGACGTCATCATGCTGAACTCCGACATGCCACCGATGCTGGCGATCAGGTTCAAGGGAAGGAATACGACGTTGATCAGCGTCAGCTTTCGCAGCGCGCGGTTCATGCTGTTGTTGGCAAGATTGCCGTGGGATTCGATGAGGTTGGCGAACACCTTGGCGTGAATTCTGGCCTGCTGGAAGCTTTGTTCGTTTTCCACGATCAGATCGTTCAGCGCAGCCAGCTGACCGTCGCTGAAGCCCTGACGCTGACCGTGGTTGCGCAGCAGCGTCAGCACCGCACCGTTACTTTGAATCGCATTGACGTAGTACACGAGGCTTTCGCTCAGGTTGTACATCTGCGCCAATTGCTGATTGTCCATCGCCCGGGTGAATTGCTGTTGGATCTCCCGAGCGATCTGTTTGACCACGCGCAAATGCCCGAGATAGTGGTGAACGCTTTCTGCGAGTAACGCCATCAGCACGTCCAGCGGCCCGGTCATTTGCGCATCGTGCTCAAGGCCGGAGAGCAATGAGTTGCTCGCGCAAATGACCACCAGGCGTTTTTCGCTCAGCACCACTCCGAAGGACGAAACGTTGAATGCGCGCCCGTCGAAGCTTTCCGGGCGCTTCCAGATCATAAACAGGTGATCAGGCTTGACCTCGATGCGGGCCACTTCGTCAGGGTCCAGCGACGACTCTATCGCTTGTGCGCCAATGCCCAGGCGTCTGTGCAAATTCAGTTGCTCGGCTGCGTCCGGGGCGACACACAGCCAGACAGTCGCCTGTTCTCCAGATGTCCTGTGCAGGGCGCCGCAATCAATGCAATAGCCTTCAATCATTGCTCACCACGCTTGGCCACGGTGTTTGAGCTCGAGCCTTTGCGTGAACGCTTGCAGCACGCGCCGATAAAGTTCGTCGCCCAGCACCGCGTCTTCGATACCCGCATCGAGGTTGGGGTTGTCGTTCACTTCGATGACCAGGACCCGATCGCCCGCCTGCTTGAGGTCGACGCCGTAGAGGCCGTCGCCGATCAGCCGCGCAGTCTGTACGGCGAGCTGCACGACTTCGGACGGGGCTTGCTCGACCGGCACCGCCTCGCACATCCCGTTGATCTCGTCGGGCAGCGCCTTGTGGTTGTAAATCTGCCAATGCCCCTTGGACATGAAGTATCGGCAGGCATACAGCGCTTCGCCATTGAGCACCCCGACGCGCCAATCGTATTCGGTGTAGCAATACTCCTGCGCCAGCAGCAGCACCGAGTGTTCGAATAACTCCTGCGCGGCAGTGGCCAGAGCTTGCGCATCGGTGACCTTGATCACACCGCGTGAAAAACAGCCATCGGGGATTTTCAGCACCAGGGGAAAACCGAGGCGACGCCCTGCGTTTTCGAGCTCCTGCGGACGATCCTTGTAGAGGATTTCCGTTGCCGGCATGCCCAGCCCGCGACGCTTCAGCAAATCTGCCAGATAAACCTTGTTGGTGCAGCGCAGGATCGACGACGGATCGTCAATCACCACAAGGCCTTCGCTTTCAGCCTTCTTGGCGAATCGATAGGTGTGATCATCCACTCGCGTTGTTTCGCGGATGAACAGCGCGTCGAATTCAGCAAGACGCGCGTAGTCTTTTTTCTCGATCAACTCGACATCGATACCCAGCTGTTCGCCCGCGGCGATGAAACGCTGCAATGCCTCGGGGTTGGAAGGCGGCAGGGCTTCGTCAGGATCATGGAGGATGGCCAGGTCGTAGCGGGCCACGCGTTTGGAAGCGGGCTGACGCCACGTTCTGCGATTGAACGCGTCCAGTGCATCAGCGAAAACATGCTGCTGTTCGTCGCGAAGCTTGTGCAGCACTCCGGCTTTGATGCCTGCGATCTGCCAGCTCTCACCACGGCGGAATTCCACCAGCAGGATAGGGCAAGGGAACGCTTCGAACAGCTGACGGCCGATCTCTTGCAGCGGCTCGATCGAGGCCTTGCCGAAGTACAGCGACAGCGTGAAGGCTTCGGTTTCGCCGTACGGGTGGTTGGCCAGCGCCCGCTCCAGCGTGCGTTGCAGATCATTCAGCCCGACCCCATAAAGCGCTTTGCGCGCCAGCTCGCTGACGGTGCGCACCGAGGGAAAAACCTTGTGCCCGCGCGCCTCGGCCAGCAATGAGCAGTAATAGCCCTGACCGAGGTATTTGTAATTGCGGCAGAGGTTGATCACCTGGGTGCGATGAGGAAAATCATCGCTGTGTTCAAGGTAATCCTGGGCGAGCATCAGGCTCTCGCTGGGCAGGTAATCAGCCCAGTCATCCTTGCGTTCGACCAGTATGAGCAATCGACTTCCCGAGGGTTTGAGACTGGGAGGTTCCTCGCTGAGGGAGATTGTCGAATGCTCGGTTTTGTCTAATACTTCGTTCACGTTGGCTTGCACCGCTGACATGAGTAATGAATCCCTGTTGAAGAAGACGCCGCTTCAATAAATCACGGGCCTTTCGGTCTGTCCCGGTTCGTTACTCAAACTTTACGGTGCGGTCATGTCTTTTGATTTTCGCTTTGCATCCACTGACGATATCGACGATCTGGTCGAATTGGAGCGGGTGTGTTTTACCCTCGACCGGTTGAATCAGCGCAATTTCAGCTGGATGCTCAGTCGAGCCAATGCTGCGCTGATTGTCGTGACCTCGGGCGCAATCCTCTGCGGTTATGCACTGGTGCTTTTTCACCGAGGCACCTCACTCGGACGCCTGTATTCGATAGCGGTCAGCCCAGCGTGGCGCGGACATGAGCTTGGCCAGCGTCTGCTGGAACAGGCCCAGGCCTGCGCATTGGCGCGCAACTGCGCATGGCTGCGTCTGGAGGTGCGCGCTGACAACGGCGCTGCCATTCGCCTCTACGAAGCCAACGGCTATCAGCGCTTTGCCAGCGTCGAGGACTACTACGAGGACCACTGCGAGGCGTTGCGCTACGAGAAACGCATCCTGCGCGAAACACCTGCCCCCGCACGTCAAGTCCCGTATTACCAGCAAACCACCGAGTTCACCTGCGGCGCCGCGTGCTTGCTGATGGCCATGTCTGCCATCGATTCGAGCCGCGCCATGACCCGAGCGGAGGAAATCCAGCTGTGGCGCGAGGCAACCACCATTTTCATGACGGCGGGGCACGGTGGCTGTAGTCCTCAGGGTCTGGCATTGGCGGCCTGGCGGCGCGGTTTCGATGTGCGCCTTGAGGTCAGTCACGCGGGCTCGCTTTTTCTTCACGGCGTACGCAGCACGGAGAAGAAGTCGATCATGAAACTGGTCGAGGACGGCTTTGCCCAAGACCTGGCTGCCACGCAAGTCGAGCAGGTGCTGGGTGAATATCTGCAGATCGGCGAGGCGTTGGCGGCTGGATACAAACCGCTGGTGCTGATCAGCAGCTACCGATTCACCCGCTTGAAAGCGCCGCATTGGGTCATCATCACCGGGTGCGACGAGGACTTCGTCTACCTGCACGATCCTGATGTCGATCACAGCAAACTCAAGCGCGGTCTGGACTGCCAGCACTTGCCGGTCAGTCACCAGGAATTTCTGCGCATGACGGTGTTTGGCGTCCAGCGGGTTCGCGCTGCCGTGATGCTGCGCTCCCGCTGAGGAACGGTGGCTAGGCGCCGAGCACTTCCTCGCCGATACAGTAGCGATCCCTGCCTTTCTGCTTCGCGGCATAAAGCAGTTTGTCAGCCGACTCGATAAGAGTGGCGGGGCTCACTTCTTGTTCGGCCGGTTTGCCAACCGCAATACCTGCGCTGGCGGTGACGTGACCCAGCGGATGGGCTTTGTGCTCCATCCGCAAGGATCGGATGGCCTCAAGAATTTCCTGCGCCACAAGCGCCGCCCCGCGAATATCGGTGTTGGGCAGCAGCACGGAAAACTCCTCGCCGCCATAACGCACGGCGAGATCACCCGGCCGTTTTACTGCTTGCGCAATGGCTTGGCCGACGGCGCTCAGGCAATCGTCACCTGCCGCGTGCCCGTAGCTGTCGTTGTAGAGTTTGAAGTGATCGACATCGATCATGATCAGTGAGATCGACGAACCCTGGCGTCTGGCCAGGCGAATTTCGTCAACCAAGGCAGTGTCCAGTCGGCGACGGTTGGCCAGTCCGGTCAGGCTGTCGGTCAACGCCATGTCCTTCATGGCCTGATGTGCCCGGCGCAGATCCTTTTCCATCACCATCCGTTGACGCAGTTGCCTCAAGACGATCAGTCCGAAGACCGTGAACGCGGTAATCACCGACATCAACACGAAACCGGTTTTGATCAGGTCCCAGCGCCACGGCGCGATGATCGATTCGCGGGAAAGGCCGGTTTCGACCACCAGCGGGTAGGTGCTCAAAGCTCTGTAACCATACAGACGCTGGGTGCCGTCGACGACCGCTCGGACCTCGGCGATCCCTTGACTGGAAAAGGGCAGGTAGTTTTTGAACACCTCACTGTCGGCGAGGCTCTGACCGATTACCGAAGCGATGAAAGGACGCCGCACGAGAATGGTTCCGTTGCGCAATGCCAGCACCAGCGCACCCTTGTCGTCGATCTTGAAATCGCCGTAATAGTCGACAAAGTAACTGACCTTGATGGTGCCAAGCAGCACGCCGGCGAAGGAGCCGTCCGGGTTATTCAAGCGGCGGGAAATCGGGATAATCAGGTCGTCGGTGGATTTGCTCTTGACGACATCACCGATACGCACGTTTCGATCAGTGTTGGCGCGGTGATATTGGAAGTAGTCGCGATCGGCGTTGTTCGCCGGGTCCGGGATCATTTCCTTGTCGGTGACGATCCATTTGCCGTCCGGGCCGTAGATAAACAGTCCATGCAACTGCGGCATCAATTTGGCCTGCTGCACCAGCAAGTTGTGGTTGCGCGGTACGTCTATGTTTTGCAGGCCATCACCTTCGACGCGCTCGCCCAGTGCGGCGGTCAACACATCGACCTGGCGGATGGCGTCTTCAGCGTGTTGCGCGGTTGCCCGCGCGAGGTTGGTGACCGAATCACGCGCCGACGAGAAGGCTGCATGATAGTCACGCCAGGTTCGCCATCCCTCCACGCCGAGAAACGCCAGAATGACCGTCAGCATGAAGATGACTGTCAGGCGGAAAGCGGCGATCTCGCTGGCAGCTTTGATGGGAGCGGTTTGTGCGGCGTCATGCCCCCGGGTTTTGGGCATCTTACGACCGAGCATTTGAGGGTCCTTATGCTTGTCATCTCTCATCTCTTGAAAGATGACATCCTTTTTCACTTGGAATTCAATTTACTGCCTTGGCCAAGCGGTCGCGATTGGATCGTTCAAAGCCGTGCCGGGTCAACATCTGTAATTGAAGCGCGCCTTTTGGTGAGACTTGTGAGGGAAATCATCACCGCCGGTGACTTGAACATCGACCTGCACAATGCCAGCGAAACCGGCCTGTTCCAATGGCTGCTGGCGAGTTTTCTGATGGGCAAAAGGATTCAGGGCACCATCGCCGCCAAGGCGTATCAGGTCATAGTAGAGCAGCATCACAACGACACCCCGCAAAAGCTCGCGAAGTGCACACACCGTCAATTGGTGTCGATGCTGGGGCAGGCGCGTTACGTTCGCTACGACGAAAGCACGGCGTCGCGACTGCTCGCGCTGGCCAACAAGCTCAACAGCGAGTACGCCGGTAAGGTGAGCAACATCGTGGCGGCGAGCGCGGATCGTAAGGCGCTGGAGAAGCGCCTGTCCGAGTTCGAGGGGATAGGGCCGAAGACCGTTGAGATCTTCATGAGGGAAGCGGCTGCGGTGCTGTTTTGAACGCCCGATAGCAAACCAAGGTTCACATCGCAAAGAAGGTTCCCGCCAGTTCGCTCATCAGGATCAGTGTTCCGCCGGCGAATATCGCACAGCCCAGCAGAAACTGGAGTCCCGGGGCGACACCCAGGCTTGAGGGGAAACTCAGGTTTTTATAAGTTCTCATGTCGCGCTCCTGTTACCGATGAAAACTTTCCGCCCCGTCGATGGAACGGTTGCGCTGCGCCAATACGCGCTTGGCGACCATAGGCATCGTGGGCAAGGCGTCGTCGACGGCTGGATGTCCGTCCGCTGGCGGGACGGCAGTCTCCTCAGCGAAATTATTCGGCAGCAGGGTGCCCAGGCCAAATACATTCACCGCCATGCTGACTTTCAATCCCCGACAGGCCTGTTTGCAGTCCAGCTCAAAACCGGCGTATGCGTGCTCCATCAAACGTTGAAAATGTTCAGAGGTCAGTGCCGAGACTTTGCTGTTTTTCATGTTGATCACCTTGAGCAAGTGGCGACCCCGATCCGGGGCCGCCGAACGGGGTTCAGACATCTTTGCCTTGCACGTAACCGGAGCCCAGATCAGCACCGGTCACCGGCTCGCTGAGTGGGTCAGAAGCTGTACGGGTCTTCATCGCTTCCAGCACCTGTTCGTCTTCAGCCGGAAGGGTGACGGTCGCCAGACCATCGCCGCCGTCGACTGCCGGCTCTGGGTTTTCCACGTACTCCCACGCACCGCCCTCGTTCCACGGACCGCGCACGTTGGGCTCGCCAGACATATTGAAGTATTTGTTGGTGAACTCCGGCATGCCCGGCAGTTTGCCCTGCGGGAAGTTCGGCTGGATCGAATGCAGGGCTTTTTCGAAGGACTGTTGATGGGCGATTTCCCGCGTCATCAAAAAGCCCAGCGCCTCTTTGACACCCGGATCATCGGTGATGTTGATCAAGCGTTCGTAGAGAATTTTTGCCCGCGCTTCGGCTGCGATGTTGGAGCGGAAGTCGGCGGTCGGCTCGGTGATCGAGTCAACGTAGGCCGCCGTCCACGGTACGCCAGCCGAATTGACCAGAGGCGCGCCTGCGCCATAGAGCAGGCTGGTGATGTGCGAGTCATTACCGGCGCCATTCAGCGCGCGGTACAGCTCGCCTTCCTCTTGAACGCCCTCGGCGAGTTGGCCCTTGGCGCCTTTGTTGAGCATGACGATGATCGAGCCGACCACCTCCAGGTGACTCAACTCTTCGGTAGCAATGTCCAGCAGAAGGTCTTTGCGCCCCGGATCTTCTTCAGCCAAGGCTTGGGTGAAATAACGCGCTGCCGCGGCCAGTTCGCCATTGGCGCCCCCGAATTGTTCCAGCAGCAGATTGGCCAGACCCGGGTTGGGCTCGGCCACGCGAACGGTGTACTGAAGTCGCTTGTTATGTATGAACATTCAAATTTTCCTCAGACCAGGCTATCGCGCCTTGCCCTTGTGGGCGTCGGCGCATGCATAGTTTGTGAGGAGGGCGCGCAGCAGAAATTTCGTTTTTTGCCGAGTGGCATGACGGGCGGCAGAGGGCGGAAAGTTCCGCAAACAGGACGGTTGGCTTAGCCACGTACCTCGACCAATGTGGGAGCGAGCCTGCTCGCGAATGCGGTACGTCAGTCACCGATTGGCGGCTGATCCAGCGCTTTCGCGAGCAGGCTCGCTCCCACCTTGGTTCGTTTGCAATCAAGCGATTTTAAGCGCCCTCAGCACAGGCAGTGTCTGCTCGGCGAACACTTGCGCCTGTGCGGTCAGCGCGGCGATGTTGGCTTCAGCGGTGAGCAGCGGCTGGCCATTGTCGACCAGCACTTCACCTTGTTCGCTGATCACCCCCCACGCCAGTTGCGCCCATTCGGCCGGCTGCTGTTTGCCTTGCTTGATCGAGATCAGGAACAACTGCTGGAAGCGGCTGACCGTCACGCCACCACCGGTCACCGGGCTGGCCAGGGTCTGGATGTTGGCGCCGTACAGCGAGCGTTTGCACAGTTGCAGATTGAGCGCGGCGCAGCGACCGCTGACCTGCGACTCGGCGGCCTCGCTCTGGCACGGAGCGACCGCGCCCATACCGATCAGCACGGCCAGGGCTTGCTCGAGGTCGTCGTAAGCCATTGCAGTCTCGGAGAGCAATTGGCGCATGGATTTGGCCGCATAGTTCTCCGCCGCCAAGGCATCGAGCACCGGGCCGTAGATTTCCGCTTGCAGGGTCGCTTCGCCGGCAGGACCGGTGACCGAGCCTGCGACAGTTTCCCAGGGTTGCAGCAACGCGAAACGGCTGTGCAGCATCCTTGCGCGGCGTTCGGCAGCGGACAGGCGCGTCGCGCCACGCACGTACAGGTCGCGGCGGAAGTGCTGGTTGACGAAGTAGTCCCGCGCTTGCTCGCGCATGATCGGGTGTTCGATGGTTTCGAGAAAATCCATGCCTTCGGCGCTCAGGTTGAGCGGGTCGACCGAGTCCAGCGGCACTGCCGTGGTGGCGTAGTCGAGTTTGGCCGGGGCCAGCGCGTCGACCATGTCGGCGAAGTACATGCAGTTCCAGTCACGGTTGAAATATTCGTGGGCGACGTAGTGACGATCCTGGCCCTTGATGCTCTGCAGCCGCGCGCCCAGGCTTGGTGCCGCAGCGGCATACTTCGGATTGGCCGCGAGCAACGCTTCGGAAAACTCCAGTGCGGCGTCGATGCGCTCATCGGAGCGCGCCGAGGCGTTGGCGAAACGGTCATGCAGGCTGAACAGATTGCGCAGCGGCGCCGACGGCGACCAGCCGGGGAAGCAGTTGTAACTGACGTAGAGCATGCCGCCCGGTTTAAGGTGGCGGCGGGCGAATTCGACGATCAGCTTCTGATTGTCGCGGCTGACCCAGGTCCAGATACCGTGCAGGCTGATGCTGTCGAACTGCGGCAGGTCATTGCGCGCCAGCAGCTGTTCGAAACTGTCGTCATACAGGCGGGCGCCGTTGTTGGCGGCAGTCGCGAGTTCGATGGCATGGGCCGCCATACCCGGGTGAAAGTCCGTACCGACAAACGAACCCGGGTTGGCGGTGGCGTGGATGTTGATCGACACTCCCTGACCGAAGCCCAGTTCGCAGTGCACGCCGTCGTTGCTTTCCAGCGTGGCGAAACCGCGCAACAACAGGCAGTAACGCAGGAACACCGGATTGATCTCCCGGCTATAGCTGTAGGTGTAGCCTTCGTCGGTGAAATAACCTTCGTTCCAGGCGTTGCTCATGGGTACAGCCTCTTGTTCTTGAAAGTGATGGCAGTCTTATAAGGGGTTGGCATTGCGCGCGACAAATTGAAAAAACGGATACTTCCCCAAACCCTGTGGGAGCGAGCCTGCTCGCAAAAGCTTTTTTTCAGTTTGAATATAATCGGCTGACACGCCGCTTTCATGAGCAGGCTCGCTGCCACAGGGATCTTCAACACATTCAAGCAGGATTGATGGACCGATCACGCACCCCACGGCCCATTCGCGCATGCATTTTGTAGCCGGCCGAAACTGTCATATTCCCTCCCACTCGCCTGCCCATAGTGACCAGCCCAACGCTGATTTCATGAGGCTGCACTGTGTTCCAACGTCTTCTGTGTTCGCTGTCCGTTCTGAGCCTTTCCATCGCCGCTGCCCACGCGGCCGAGCCTGTCACCCTCGACACGCCGCGCTTGTCCGGCATCGACAACTTTCGCGACATCGCCGGCATCACCACTGCGTACTCCATCGCCTACGACGGCGTTATGCGCAGCGGCGTGTTCTACCGCTCCAACGCTTTGACGCCGTCGGCGGCGGATCTGGCGACGCTCAATGGTCTCGGCATCAAAGCCATTTACGACTTGCGCACGCCCAGCGAAATTGCCGCCACGCCTGACACGATGATCAGCGGCGCGGCCTATCGCAATATCGACATCATCGGCAGCACCACCTCGGGTGCGGACATCACCAATATCTCGTTCCACAGCGCCGCCGAAGCGGTGGCAATGATGGAGGAAACCAACCGCGCTTTCGTCAGCGATGCCGGCATGCGCGGGCAGTTCGGCCAGTTGTTCAATGAGCTGGCCAGTGTCGACGCCGCGCAGCTGTTCCACTGCACCGCCGGCAAGGACCGCACCGGCTGGACCGCCGCCGTGTTGCAGAGCATCGCTGGCGTCGATGAGGCGACGATCATGGCCAATTATCTGGCGACCAACGACTACACCGCCGCCCGCGTCGCCGCGACCCTGAAAGCCTTGCCGCCGAGCATGGCCGCTGTCTACGAGCCGCTGCTCGGCGTGCAGGCCAGTTACTTGCAGGCCGGTCTCGACCAGGTCGCCGCCGAGTACGGCAGCATGGACAACTACCTCAAGCAGGGCCTCGGTCTGTCCCAGGAAACCATTTACGTGCTGCGCGGCAAACTGGTCGAGTACAAACGCTTGCCGGGGCAGGCCGGGCTGGTCGGCAACGCCGCCGCTGGTGCCGAATTGCTGCGGCAGTTGCAGAACTCCGAGCTGTCCGGCACCTACAGCGCCTACAACTACTACCTGCAATCGGCGATCGACGCCGGCAGTCTAGGCGGTGTCGAATCTCAAGTTGGCGGACAGGTTCACGCCGATGCGGCCAGTCATCTCTTGCGGCAGAACGCGATGATCGAACAAGCCGCCGCACCGTTCGCCAGCGGCAGCGATTTGAAGGTCGGCCAATACCGCCTGTGGAGCACCGCGCTCGCCAGCTACCTCGGCACCGACGGCTCAGCCCACGCCGAGAGCAGCAACGAACACAGCCAAGGCCTGATGCTCGGCATCAGCCAGCGCTTCAGCGAACAACTCAGCGCACGCGGCGGCTTCGGCTACAGCAAGGGCAGCGTGGGCGGCGCGGGTGGCGAGGCCGATACGGACTTCACCTTCCTCAACCTCGGTGCGCGTTACGGCCTCACCAGCCTTGAGCGCGGCATGTTTGTCGATGCCAACGCCAGCGCCGGTTACGTCGACTACGACAGCAAACGCGAGCTTGGCGGTGGCCTCGGCACAGCCAAGGGCGACAGCCACGGCAATCTCACCGGCGCGACCGTGGCGTTTGGTTATCGCCTGCCGCTCAGCAGCGTGATTGTCGAACCGAGCCTGGGCTTTCGCGTCAGTCGTCTCGACTTGCAAGGTTTCAAAGAGAAGGGCAGTGAGCTGGCGCTCGACGTCGATGGCATCGAGCAGACCCGCCGTAGCGCGGTAGCCAATCTCGACGTGTCATTCGCACCAGTGGCCATGGGTGCGTGGCAGTTGGTCCCGGGTGTTCGCGTGGGCTATGAACGTGCGCTGGGCGATCAGCAAGTCGACAGCGAAGGCCACCTGCTGGGGCTGGATATCGAGCAGCGCGCGGCGTTCGACAACCGCGACCAGTTCAGCGGCGGCGTTAGCTTGATGGCCAGCCTCGGCGCCCTGAGTGTAGGCGCTGAGGTCGGGGCCAACGGTGGCGGTGACAGCCATGGTTTCAATGGCGGGCTCAAGGCCAGTTACGCGTTTTGAACACAGCGAGCCCGGCAAATTGCCGGGCTCTTGCGCTCAAGCATGCTGCGCACGCGAAGGTTGCTGTGTGCGTGCCGGCTGCGCGCTGGGTTCGGGCAGGGAGGCGACATGCACGGTGCGCGCCGGGAAGGCGAACGTCGCGTCCAGGTCGGCCACCGCTTCCATGATTGCCAGATTGATGCGTTGCTGCACGTCCATGTAGACGTTGTAGCTGGCGTCCAGAACGATATATACCGTCTCGAATTCCAGCGCGCTCTCACCAAAACTGCGGAAATGGCAGCGGTCAAAGCGGGCCTGTTTTTCGTTCTTGATGATGCTTTCAACGCGTTGAGTGATCTGGCGGATCTGTTCGCTGGTGCACTCGTAAGTCAGACGAAACTCGAACACCACTCGACGTTCCTGCAAGCGTTTGTAGTTCTGAATGGTGCTGCCGATCATGTCGGCGTTGGCCATGACAATCTGCTCACCGCCGAGACTGCGGATGCGCGTGGTCTTCAGGCCGACGTGCTCGACCGTACCGGCCAGCGTGCCGACGACGATGAAATCACCCACCTCAAACGGCTTGTCGACGGCAATCGACAGCGAGGCGAACACGTCGCCGAGAATGTTCTGCACCGCCAGCGCCACCGCGATACCGCCGACACCGAGGCTGGCGACGAATGCAGTGATGTTGACGCCCAGGTTCGACAGCATCGCCAGCAGAATAACCGCCCACAGCAACACTTTGACGCCCCACAGGCTCAGGGTCGCCAGGGCGCTCGCCTGAAAAGTGCCGGTCGCGTTATGCCGCGAGAAATACCGATGCAGCCCCAGCGCCAGCGCGCGGTTGGTCCACAGGCCGACCTGCAACGCCGCCACCACGAACCATAAACTGCTGACCCGCCCGAGCCAGCGCTCCGGCAAATCCAGCAACCCGATGCCGACCAGAATCGACGCCAACAGCAGCAACGTGGTGCTGGTCGCCGCCAGCACTTCGCTGGCCATGTAGGTCAGATGTCCATTGCCGGCACTGGCCCGCGCCTGCACCTTGCGGAACACGAAACGGATCGCCGTGGTGGTCAGCAGATAACTGAGTGTCGCGGCGAGAAATGCCAGCGCCCAGTTCGCCAGTGAAATTCCTAAAATCGTGTGAGCCGTGAAAAAGCCGATGAAATCCTCGGTCATGGAAACCCCCTTGCGAAGCCTGCACCGACGCGCGCAGAAACGCACCGTCGGTCGCAGCCAGGTAAACGCCGCTTGAATCGGCGGTGCCGTCAAACGACCTGTCTGGGTTAGTCGCCCTGAGATTCCTGGTGTTCAATCAAATGCAGGTTTCGCCGGACCGAATGGTCAACGCCTGGCCTTCAACTCCGCTGGGCTTACGCCGTAAGCACTTTGAAAATACTGACAAAAGCGCCCGACATTGCTGAAGCCAAAACGCAACGCCACCTCCGTCACAGAGCCTGCATGCCCTCGCGCCAACGCCTCATAGGCGCGCTGCAAACGCACCTGCCGCTGATACGCCACGATCGACATCCCGACAAAACGCCGAAAACCTTCCTGCAAGGCGCGCTGGCTGACATGGCTCAACCGCGCCAGATCCACGCCACTGACCAACTGCTGCGGATGCGCCTGAATAAACTCCATCGCCACCTTCACATGTCGCGGCGCCACACACGGCGCCGGCCCCCGTAATGCCTCGGTGAAATTGTGCGGCCACGCCTCCAGCACCGCATCGATCAACATCTCGCGCAACCGTGACGGCATCAACGTGCCGCTGTTGATCAAGGCATCGAACTCAGTGCCCGTGGCCAGATCGATCAACGCCTTGAGGCCCTGAAATGCCGGGGTATTCAGATCCACGCTTGGCTCAAACACGATCTTCTGCACGACCGGTTTCTCCAGCAGCGCCGACAACCGCTCGGTGAGCTGCAGACGATTGATCGAAATGCCGTGATGCGCGTGGTCATCAACAAAGCGCATCGAACGGATATCCGCCTTGTCGATTGCCAGACCGACGTGCGCCATGCCAATGGATTCAGCGACGTGGTTGAAAACGATCTTGCCGGCGGTGGGGATGACGAAAGTGATTTCGTTCTGCGGATCGGGGAGGGCGACGCTGAAATCGCCGTGGTAATGCATACGCCGAAAACTCACCCCGTCGTGCCGCCCGTAGACCCCGCCGATGATGATGTTGGAAGGTGGCGGCGGAGTCTCGGCGTAGCGGTTGCCGAAGAGCCTGGAGAACAGGGCGCCGAAGTCGGAAGAGGTGAGGTTGTCGGAGCGCAGGATGATCTTTTGGCGGGGTGGGGAGGTGGCGGTGATGGGCGGCATTTTGGAATGCGGGCTCTTGGGAGTATGGTCGAGATCGGTCGAGCGTAGGAGGCGGGTGTGACGGTTCAGTGACAAGGCTGGAACCATGGACTGCTTTCAAGCAAGAGCAGACAGCCAATTAATCGCACTTGCATATTCCCGGCAGACAGATCACCACCTCGGAACATACTCGGGAAGGTACACATTCCAACGGCAGCTGCTGGCCGAAAACATAGATTCGAACATCTGGTTTCACTCGTAAGCAAACTGATCAATCAATCCCAAGCGAGGAACACGCGTATCGGGCCGCAACAAAGCGCCAGGAGCAATCACAGCGTTTGCGCCAATCTTGCAGCCATCACCCACCAGCGCTCCGAATTTGCTGACGCCTGTTTCGATCACCTGATTTTCGTGGCGGATCTTGATATCGGCTCCGTCCAGTTCGTTACGGTAGTTGGCGATGATCGCGCCGGCTTCAATATTGACCGCTTCGCCAATCAATGAGTCGCCGACGAAGTTGAAGTGGGCAAGCTTGCTGCCATCGAGCATAAAGGTACTTTTCAGCTCACAGCTGGGGCCAACAATGCAGTTTCTGCCCAGGTAAACGCCTCCACGGAGGTAAGCGCCCGCTGCTACGAGACAGCCCGCGCCGATGATGATTGCGCCTTTGAGAACGGCGCCTTGCTCAACGATGGCGGTTTCATGAATCGCACAATTGTTGTGGCGCCGGTATCCCGCGCCGAGCGTTTCAAGCAATTCCAGAATCCGGCTCTCGCAATCCTGAACCACCGCCCAAGGGGCAGCGGAGTCCACGCCCAGTAATGGCCATTGAGCGATGTAATCTTCGATTTTTGGCGATTTCATAAGAGTCTTCCGAATAAGTGAGAGTGGGGCGTGGGTGGACTGTCGACGACTTGAACGACTCGCAATGCCTGCCAGTCGTACCTGTACAAGCATTTTCAAGGTACGGCGCAATGGATAAGACAATCACCGTGGATCAACTGGCAACCACTGATCTTGGATCAATCAACGAGATATGGCTCGGCGGGACCCATACCCAGTTATGCCTATGGCGTGCTGAACAAGTCTTCACCCACGAAATGCTCAGCGAGGGGACCCATGACCAAAATGTTCGACGCCTGTGCTTGCAGTTGGTTGACCCTGACGATCGAGAAGCAGTGGCACGTGTTGAGGCGATCGCGCGCGAACGACTGGAAGAAATGGGCAAGCAGGGCGAGTTTTACCCGGCCGAGGCGGCGGACACTCGTCAATAGCCGCTGCGCATCTGATGAAAAGCGCTGCTGCTAAAGCAGCGCCTCAAGCGGGCTCCTCAACCCTGCGCACATCCCCCAACGAATCACGCTGCATCGACTGCAAATTCTTTTCGATGGTTTCGCACAGCGCTTCCATTTGAATCTGGTGTTCGCTGTGGCGAAACGGGCTTTGCAGGTCGGTGCCGATGCGCTCGATGGCCAGCAGCATGAACCCGACCACAGTCGACGCCAGCGGCGTGAACCAGCCGAGGGATTCCACCAGACCTATCGGGACGATCAGGCAGAACAGCGAAATGAACAGCCGTGGGAAATACACATAAGGGTAGGGCAGCGGGGTATTGGCGATCCGCTCCATGCCGCCTTGGCTGTTGGACAAGTCCACCAGCGTCGACTCAAGCCGCGCCAGACGAATACTGTCCAGATGCCCGGCCTTGTATTCGCGAGCGAGCAAAGTCGCCGAGCCGGTGAGGATATCGTTGGCAAAGTTATTGGTCGTGCCACTGCGGGCGAATTCTTCGGCGGGAATAAACGCTCGCACCTCGTCGGGACATGGCTGGCCTTGCAGATGCGCGGCGAGGCAATTTACGTAAGCGACGTGGCGGCGCAGCAGCGTGGATTTGACCGGGTTCACCTCGCCACCAGCGTCGTCCAGCAGCGTCAGCACCTGCCTGGCAAAGCTGCGGGAATTGTTGATCATCGACCCCCACAGCGTCCGCGCCTCCCACCAGCGGTTGTAAGCGCTGCTGTTGCGAAAACTGATCAACACGATCAACGCCGAACCGAGCAAGGTCAGCGGCATCAGCGGCAGGTTCAGCTTGGCGTTGAGAAACAGCATGAAGTCGACGGTGACGGCGATGTCCCAGAGCAGCAACCAGAACAAAGACCAGCCCACGTAGCCGAGGGTCTTGATGATCAGACGGTATTTTTTGACGATGGCAGCTTTCAAACGGAAACCTCGTGGCGAGCAGTTTGCTTAAACGCTTAAGCTCGGACGATGCCTGGCACCGGCAGTTCCCTGGTGGAGCGGTCAGCCGTCAGTCAGTCTGTAAAGTCTGGCCCTGTGCATGGCGAATGCTTTCAAGAAATATCTTCGTCTCTCGATTCGACCGCAGATGAACCACCCGGCAAGCCGATGGCGCCGTTGACACGAATTGGCGCATTTTGGCTCGCGAGGTTTTTCTCGTCCGCCACATGAACTTTAGAAACTCCGGCAGATTCGCCAGCTGTTCGGGGCAGTTTTCCGGCAAGTCAGGCCGAGACTGACCGTGGTTGAGCAGCGTTCTACGCAGGACGCGCAAGAATCGAAGCGGTGGCGAACGATCGATCCAGATCAGCAGATCTGCACGGGCGATGCGATTTTCCCAAGTGGTTGAATGGCCACCTTCGAATATCCAGCGATCACGCGCCTCGACCTCCAGGCAAAGTCGGGTCTTCTCATCCGGGCTTCGCTCGATCCAGCCTGGCTGCCAATGGATCGTGTCGATATGCACGACCGGCAACCCCGTGCGCTCACCAAGCCTGCGCGCCAACGTACTTTTGCCAGACCCAGGCTGACCAACAATCATCACCCGTTGCATCGAAGCTCCTTCTCGCTCTGCAAGCTGATTTTTTGGGCGGGCGATTCTACGGCAATGCCTGTCTCAGTCAATGACCGATGAACGCTAGGCGGGGTTTTGCCGCGCCGCCGACACACTGGCTCGGCGGTCCGCCCGCTCGCCGAGCCGCCACCCCAGCAGCCCCCAGAGCAGTGCACACAACGCGCCGACCAGCGCTGCCATGCCTGCACCTTGGCCGAGGGCGTCCAGCGCGCTTTTCGCCCAGGCACTGATGGCATCGCCGGCGCGGTAGACCACGGTGTCGATGAAGTTCTTCGCCTTGTACTTGCTTTCGGCATCGAGCGGGGCAAACAGCATCTCTCGGCCTGGGCGCACGAAGGCGTACTCACCGATGCGACGCACGATCATCAGCGCGGCGATCAGGCCAAAGCTGGGCGCGAAGATCAGCCCGATAAATCCCGCGCACATGACCAGCGGCACCATGGCCAACAGCACGCCGACACCTAGTTTTTGCGCGAGGCGCCCTGTGATGAACAGCTGACAGAGCAGGGCGCCCGCCTGCACGACAAAGTCGATGATGCCGAACACGCGCACCTGCGCCTCGCGGTCCGGGAAGTGTTCGGCGACGACGCGTGCCTGCTCGAAGTAAAGGAAGGTGGAGACTGTCGCCAGCAGCACCACAAAGCCGCAAATGCCGAGCAGATAGGGTGATTTCAGAACGGCCGTCATACCGCTGAACGGATTGCCCGGCAACGGCCTGCGAGGGCTTTCGCTCGGCGCGGCATCGGGGCGTCCTGCGCCACCCCGTTCACGCCAGCGCATCAGCTGGCGCTTGAACCACATCGCAGCGGCCAGCAGAACAGCGGCCAGCAGCATCAGGCCGGACTCGCCCAGTGGACCGATCAGCAAGGCGCTCAGCGCAGGGCCACTCAGGCCGCCGACGCTGGCGCCCGCCGCGATGAACGCGAACAGACGTTTGGCCTGGGCACTGTCGAAGACATCGGCCATCAGGCTCCAGGCGACCGATACGACAAACAGGTTGTAGACCGATATCCACACGTAAAACACGCGCGCCAGCCACGGGCTTTCCTCGCCGAGGAACAAGGCGGCGAACAACAGCAGATTGGTGCAGAAGAATCCGTATACCCAGTCGACGAAATGCAGGCGCGGCACGCGTGCGCTGAGCCAGGCGAACAGCGGAACGGCCGCCAGCATGACCAGGAAGGTCGCGGTGAACAGCCACTGCAAGTTCTCGACGCCGGCAGTGATGCCCATCGATTCGCGGATCGGGCGGAGCATGAAATAGCCGGCGAACAGGCAAACGAACAGCAGAAAACCGTTGAGCGCAGGGCGCAGCTCGTGAGCCTCGGCATTGATGATGGCGCCGGCGCGGTGGGCGAGAAGAGACGTATCCATGTTGCGCTCCTGTGGGAGTGGCGGGGCAATGGCACGGGGCCTGCCCGTGCCGGGCGGTCAGCGGTAGGTGACGCCGGTCAGTCGCTCGGAGAGTTGCCACAGTGTGGCCGAATTCGAGCGATCGGCAGCGGCCGGCGGCATCTTGGCGAAGCCCAGCGGCCCGCGCTTTTCGTTATCACCGGTAGGGCCGTAGTAGGCGCCGCCAACCGCCTCCAGCGCCGTCGCCGCATACAGCGTGGGCAGCGCGCCCTGCGCTGCGGAATGATACAGGTCCCGCTCTACAGCCCATTGTTTGCCGAATTCACTGTCCAGGCCAGGCCCACGGGCGATCAGCTCGGTCACGGCAACGCCGGGGTGCGCGGCGATGCTGCGTATCCCCCAACCGGCGGCATCGCTGCGCTGCTGCAGCTCGATACTCCACTTCAGAACCGCCAGTTTCGATTGGCTGTAGCTGGCGAAAGGGTCGTAAGCGCGCTCAGCCTGCAGGTCATCGAAGTTCAGGATTGCGCGCCCGGCGGCGATGCTCGACAGGCTGACCACCCGACCATCGTCGCTTTTGCGTAGCAGGGGCATCAGCAGGCCGGTCAAAGCGAAATGCCCCAGATAATTGGTCGCCAGTTGCATCTCGTAGCCATCGGCGGAAACGCCTCGAACAGGCGGCGACATGATCGCGGCATTGTTGATCAGCACGTCGAGCCTCGGCAGGCGCCCTTGCAGACGGTTGGCGAGGTCGCGCACCGATTGCAGATTGGCAAGGTCCAGCGTTTCGAATTGCACGCGCGCCTCGGGCACGGCTTGCTTGATCTTCGTGATTGCTTCGCGGCCGCGCTCGGCGTTGCGTGCGGCGATGATCACCTCGGCACCGGCGCGCGTCAGCGCCAGCGCGTCTTCATAGCCCATGCCGCTGGTTCCCCCGGTGACCAGCACGATGCGGCCTTTCTGGCTGGGCATATCGTGGGTTGACCAGTCCGGCTTCGGCTCCGTTCGGGAAGTCGCCTGCGCAGCCAGTGTGCCGGCCATCGCGGAAATGGCGAACAGCATTCGGGTGGCCTTGAGAAGGCGTTGGGTCGCGGTATTGCTCGGCGTAGCGGGTGAATGGCTCATCGGGGGATTCTCATTCGCGTGACAGGTTCCCGCTTGGCGGGGCGAGTGAGCAGTATCGGTGTACGAGTGCGCGAGGATAAGTCGGGCATTGGTGGATGACCCGTACGGTATGGCGTACAGTCAGGCGCCTGCGGAGGAAGCATTCATGCGTAAACCAAACCTTACCGATGTGTCGATATTTGCTGCGGTGGTCGAGGCGGGGGGATTTCGTGCTGCGGCGCAGAAGCGCGGTTTGTCCGCCTCGTCGCTGAGCGACTGCATGCGTCGGCTGGAAGGCGACTTGGGCGTGCGCCTGCTCAATCGAACCACGCGCAGCGTCACGCCAACGGCAGCCGGCGAGCGACTGCTCGAGCGCCTGCGCCCGGCCTTGCAAGAAATCGACGCCGCTTTCAACGATCTGGACGACGACGCTCAGCGCCCGGTCGGCACGCTGAAGCTCAATGTGCCAGTGCCGGTGGCACGCTTTCTGTTACCCGACCTGCTGGCGCGTTTTCTGCGCCTTTATCCAGGGATCAGTGTCGAAGTCGTCATGGACAACACCTTTGTCGACGTCAACGCTGGCGGGTATGACGCCGGCGTGCGCTATGAAGAAAGCCTGGCCAAGGACATGATCGCCGTGCCCATCGGCCCGCGTCGCCAACGCTTCGTTGCAGCCGCCGCCCCGGGCTATCTGGCTGAACGCGGTACGCCCACTCACCCCGAAGAACTGCCGAGCCATGACCTGCTTGGCCATCGCTTCGAGAGTGGCAAAGTCGGCGTATTCGAGTTTCATCGAGACGGCCGTATCGTGCGTATCCCGCATCAGGGGCAACTGCTGACGTCGTCGCACGATCTGAAAATTCGCTCCGCCATCAATGGACTGGGCATCGTCTATACCTTCGAGGACTTCCTGCGCGAGCCGCTCTCCGATGGTCGACTGGTGCCGATTCTCGAGGACTGGTGGCAGACATTCGACGGTCCGTTTCTGTATTACCACGGCCGCCGCCACATGCCTTCGCCGCTGAGGGCGTTTGTGGATTTTTTGCGGGGGGAAGGGGAGATTGCGGAGAGTTTAGGTGTTTTCGGCGGCGTTTCGTGAGGTCAATGCATGGTCTGCCAGCAGGGCGCCCGTGGCGACGGGCAGCAATTGGCCAATAGCGGACGTTGCACGCGACCGCTATCGGCCAGAAGAAGACATTCGCCATAGAACAGCGCCCGGCAATTACTAAAACCTTTCACAGGGAGCCCGCAGCTTACCGGTAATGGTTAGGGGCACATGCTCTTGATCCCTCAACCGCCGCTTCGTAAGCGTTTTCTCCCTATCTATGGGATTGAATTTTCCTACAGTAAAAGCCGCTAGAGGCCATGGAGCAGCGGCGTGGATATTGAAACGTTGACAGTGATGGCACTCTGATCTAGATTCGGCATCTCTTTACGCGTACATAGCTAGACGGTTTCCGTCGATGGCTTAGTCAGGCGGTTCGCCAGACTCAATTACATTGCGTTGTTTTATTCCGCAGACAAGATCTGCGGCCCTACGCTCGCTCCGCTCACTCCGGTCCACAGATCTTGTCTGCGGCTGATCCTTGGTAAAGAGCCCCCCATCGCATGGACCCGCGACAAAGAATTCTTGCAGACGTCGATCTTGAGCAAAGCAAGGTTCATTTCTCGAAAAATCCTATCGTATTACTTTGCGGAGGATTTGTTCCGGAAAAGGAACATGCGGACGCCGATGATCCACCGATTAGGTCTCTTCGCGATGCGGTGAAGCGCAAAGCACTTCAGATGGCCGCGTCACCTCATATATTCCGTCCAGAAGAAATCAAGTCTTGGCATGAAGATGGCGTGTTCAGAAACCTGATGGACTTCGAGGCGGATCTTGGAAGTGTTTGTTCCTTGGTGGTAATTGCCGTTGAAAGTGAAGGTGCAATTGCAGAGTTGGGTGCATTTTCTCAACTGCCAGACTTCAATAAAAAACTGATCGTTTTTGTTCCTGAGGAGTATGCGGGTGCCAACTCATTTATTAATTTAGGTATTCTTCGCCATATTAAGGAGAAACATGGGACAGGAGTGAAAGTGTATCCTTGGTGTCCAAAGTTTCCAGGTGATATACCTGAAGATGTTGTAACTGATGTTCTTGAGGATATTGCCAGCGAGATATTAGAGCTTCAAAAAACTCAATCTTTTAACGTAAATAATAATATTCATCTTATTGTTTTAATTTACGAGTTGCTCAAGTTGTTCGTCGCATTGAAGGAGAAAGAGCTGATTGATTCAATCAAAGCTTTAGGCCGGGAGGTGCACAGGGATGACTTGAGGCGGAAGCTTTTTCTTCTCCAAGAATTTAGGCTTGTGAGAAAAATAGAATATAGCGATTCAACATTCTATACCTGCGATGATGATACTTTTCACAGCCTCCGCCTTGTTTTGAAGTCAGGTGTAGCCGTTGACCCTCTGCGTTTGCGTGTTGAGTGTGTGGATTACTACAAGGTCACTGGAGCTGAACGTAACCGCAATAGGGCAATAGATCGTGCGAAACTGGGAGGCCCAAAATGAGCCTATATGACTTTCGAAAACATATGTCAAAGACGTTGTCGCTGTCTGAACATGATGTGGCTCGACTGATTGTTAGGGCGCCTTATGCTTACAAAAGATACTTCATTCCAAAAAAATCTGGTGGGGTGAGATCCATCGCACAGCCCGCAAAAGAAACTAAAGTGATACAAGGTTTGCTGGTTGAAGACTGGTTCTCTCAGCTCCCTGTCCACGAATGCGCAGCCGCCTACAGGCAAGGCTCAAGCATCAAAGCAAATGCCGAGCGGCACAAGCAGAATAGTTATATTGCTAAGTTTGACTTCTCCAATTTTTTTGGATCTATAACCGAGTCTGATCTAGTTAAGCACTTTTCTTACGTGCTTTGCGGAAAATTATCAGTACAAAGTATCAACGATATTGCAAGGGTAAGCTGTGTGAGAGATCGGGTGACAACTCGACTTGTTCTCAGTATTGGAGCGCCTAGTTCTCCAGTTCTGTCGAATTCAATTATGTATTATTTTGATCTGGCGATGGATTCCTGGTGTTTAGAGCGGAATATAGTGTACTCGCGTTATGCAGATGACCTTACGTTCTCCACAAATGATAAGGGGGCGACATCTGAAGTCGAGAAATTTATCTTGGATACGCTTGAAGTTATCCCTTATCCACGACTTCAATTAAATCATGAAAAAACAGTCCATGCTTCTAAGAAAAAGCAGCGTCGCATTACTGGGCTAATTATATCCAATGATAATCAGGTTTCTTTAGGGCGCGATAAAAAAAGATTGATTAGCGCTATGATTCATCGTTATATTCATCACGAACTAGACGAGAAATCAATCTTCCATCTTCAAGGGCTGATGGGCTTCGCACAAGATGTTGAGCCGCTGTTTGTTGCAAAAATGCGAGGCAAGTATACAGGCCGAATAATTTCAGATTTGCTTAGGCAAAGAGGAAAAAAGATGTAAGTACAATCGTTATTGCGAGCGTCTCTCCTAAATTGTGGGAGCAATGAATTAGTATATTCTGCTTTCCTTCGCAACAGATATTGGCCGCTTTCTAACTGTCAAGAAGGGCTGATTCGACCTAGGGCTGACGGTGACGAGAGGCAAAAAAGACTCGCTGCCAGATTTGGAGTGTGGTCGTAGAAAGAACCGTAAACATACGACCCGGCGCTCCATAACCTCATCGTAGATCCTATTGGTTGAGTTCTAAGTACGTCATTTCGTTAATTTATTCCAATAAGTGCGGTATGAGCGGTACGATTGATTTTAGAATAATTTTTAATTTGATGAATTTTGCCAAAACTTAGTAGTGGCAGGGGTTTGGGGTTTGAAATGCTCGACAACGGACAGAATAAAATTGATGAGATAGTAGGCGATCCTGTGAATTACAAGCAGATGCAGCGTGATCGCCTAAAGCAATTTTTCATTGGGGGTAAGGATATATCTGGACACTCAATCGTGAATGTTTTTACACGGGGTGACGAGTTTGTTGTCTACGCGATAGCTGATGCCGATGAGCCTGAAACATTCAAAGTTTATGTTGATACGGAGATTGAGTCGGACCCGGAAGGTGTCATGGGCAGACTTGAGTCAATAAAAGAAGAGCTAGCAGATTTTAGATCGATCTTGCACAAAGGGGTGCACGATAAATCCATAAAGCATCGTGCGGCGAACGCTGTTTCTACGGCTCTCCGTGGAGATCCTGAAGCGGCGAAAAAGATATTCATAAAAATACATGAGCAGGTAAGCAAAGAGTATCTTGTCGTTCAAAGGGGTAGGGTCCTATACCTTTCTGGGTCATTTTCTTCAGTGGTAATGCTGGCTTTGCTTGCTTTGATATTGTACTCAGTCCGTAATTCAGGATTTGCGCAAAACGTTGGCGTGATTAGAGAGTTTTCGTACGCTGCGTCTTTTTCTGCACTTGGCGGGCTCCTGTCAATATCCCTGAATTTGAAGTCTATCGCTTTTGAAAGGGAGTTGCAGCTCTATGCTTATTTTGTTTATGGAGTGCAGCGTATTGTTTTGGCCGCACTAGGTGGGATTTTTGCATATGTTGCGGTAAAAAGCGGCCTAGTGCTTAGTCTCGTTTTGACATCTGCTGAACCTATGTATGCAATGCTGGCCGTTTGTATAGCTGCGGGCTTTAGTGAAACACTTATTCCAAATGCGCTCCAAAAGCTTGAGTCTTCTGATTTGGCTGGTCGGTAGACAAGCAGTTTTTGGGTAGGGGTAGACCTTACCATCCCCAACTCTGATCTAGCGATGTTATGCACAGAGGCAAAGGCAGCTATGCCACCTTTTTGTGAATGTCCGCTATTGGCCGAAAGCGGCCGCAGGCTGGCTCAAATGATGGATTGGGCGTAGCTCCTCCATTGCCCCCCGGTCACCCTGGCTCGTCCGTTCCCGCGCCCAAGCGAAGTCGCTATTTGTAAATAACCATCGAACCGATAAACACCGATCACCGTACGAGCAACTTTTATTAAAAAGTCCAACACTAGGAATATGAGGCAGAGCAATGAAGTACATCGATATTCAATTCCACCGCCTCGCCCTCGAAAACAATTACATCCTGATACTCACGTCCAACGACAAGGAAAAGGATGCGATTAACAACATTCTAAAACACAAGGCAGAACTGAGGCTTCACATTCCCAACCGAGGCTGCACCATCGGCACCTTGGATAGAAGGCTAATCGTGCATTTGAGCGGCGCGAGTGGCGCATCGAAAGAGGGCTCCATCGCGAACGCCGCAGTCCGATTCATTGAAGCTTACCCGAAGCCGCGTCTGATGATTCTGACCGGCATCTGCTGGGGTGCTCCCAATTTCACATCTATTGGTCAAACTCTGGTATGCACCCATGTTTTGTCACTGAATGATATGGAAGTCACGCCTACTGGCATTCGTTACAGAAAAAGATCCTTCAATAGCAACACGGTTTTGGACGACGACGAACTCGCCCGCGTGCCTTGTACTACCACGACCATGGCGAGTCTGGAAACTCTATATAAAAGCGATGCGGCCCGCGATAACTTGCTGGCACAGTACCCGGAGGTGAACGCGGGAGAAATGGAGGCCTTCGGTTTTGTGCAAAGTGTCGGACAGGTGCCGTGGGTGATTATCAAGACTGTGTCGGATTACGGCGGCGATAGCTTTTCGGATATCGGGCAGAAAGAAATTGCCATCACGACAGCCGAGCGTCTACCCGTCGTTATAGATTCATTGTGCCAGTCGAATGGCTACAGCTTTGAATATGAGTCTACCGCTTACCTTCATCTATTCGACGCGATGATTGGCGACACCATTTCTCTACACGAACGAGATGTGAAGAAACTAGGCCTAAATGACATTCTCAACAACGAGTATGGCCCCCTACTGCTACGTAAGCTGCACAATTACTGTTCTGAAATCGAATATGACAGTGAATTCCCTTATCTGATATGTGACGTTCTGCTCGAACTTTCCCAAAACGCCTTCAAACACAATGGTTCAAAGACGCTGAGCATCTGCCTGAATGCCACATCGATTACGGTGGTTACCGACAACGATGTCTTCGATATGAACCAGCTAACTACTGGGCGCGGAGGGGCAGACGCGTGGAAAGATTTCTCCGAACGTTACATAGAACACGGTGAAATCTCCTATCGGGCGAAGAAAAATCAACACAAATTCTCGCTCCACCGTGTCGATAAGAACCTTCGAAAAGCCAAGGAAAACTGTGCTGCGACCATCAGACCCGACATGATTGGCAGCGGATTCAGCGCGCCATATGGCGTTCTTGTCTTTGAAACTTCCTGCTCATCCATATTCATCAGTACCGACGGTATCTTCATGCGATCACGTGCATTTTCGATCATCAAAGACATCAAAATACATCTTTCACAGGGTCTGATTATCTACCTGTGTTGCCGTAATTCGGATGAAGCCCAGCGCTACAAAAGCGCAATTGAAGATGATACGGGGCAACTGAGAGTGTTTACCGTCTAGATGGCGGCAGTTGTTATTTCGCCAACCGGGGGAGTGGCACAACCATGCCGCGGTAGCCAAGAGTCCGCTTCTGGCCGAAAGCCGACATTCGGTGACAGGTCTACCCGCGTAACATCTGGCGGCCTCTCGCGAGCAGATCCTCCAGCCGATCTTGGCGGGCTTATTCATTCACCATCGCCCGCTTCAAGCGGAATTCGCCTGATAACGTCGTCATAAGGCACCAGGTCCAGAAAGGCAGTGACCTCAACTGCCTGCATATTTCGCATGCGCATGATCCATACGTAGCTGTTGCGATAAGGCGCGCCATCGGCTGCGGTGGCGGTGCCGTCCCAGTGCACGACGACGTCATCGCCTTCAGCCCAGATATCTACCACGGTAGGGCGAACGGGCGAGGCAAGCCGTTTTGCGAACGGTTGGACTGCGCGTTTCAGGAAGTCATCTCGGCCGCGATAAGTGCCCGCCGAAGGGCTCGTCCCCTTGATTGTCCAGATCACATCGGGAGCCAGGACATCTGTGAAGAACGTCCGGCCGCCCTGAGCCCACTGGTTGAACGCTTGCGCAATGAATTGGCGGTTGCGTTCCGTAGTCGGTTCGCTGGCCACGGCGGGCGCCGGCCCTGCAATGAGTGTGGTGAAGACTAATGCTAGCGCTGTAGAGAGGCGGTGAACAAACGTCATTTCCTGTGCTCCTTAATCTGTCCCGAGTTGGATGGGCCGTTGTTGTTATCTGTAAGCCGCTAGTTGCGTTCCCTCACGCCGTTGCTCTATATGGGGCTTTGGCAAAGAATCGGCGCGGGTGTGGACGGCAGTACCTCTGGGCTTCATCTGAAGTGTGACTTATGAGCGGAGGAGGGCTGTTGCAGGATCGTCCTGATTTCTTGCTTGATCATCCGATACCAGATGCCCAACCGCCGAATCCCCACGTTATGGAGTTGTGTTTGAATTCCCTTTCAAAGCTTGTCGATATCGTTGGTCGTCACGCCCGGGATGACGGCATTCACAGGACTGCGATTCCGGGTGTCAGCCTGATTCGTTCGGCTTCGCCCACGATGCCTATGCCGGTGGTGTACGAGCCAACGCTCTGCCTTGTCGCCCAAGGGCGTAAACAAGCGATGCTGGGAACTACCGCCTATGTTTACGATCCGGCCAAGTACCTGATTGCATCGGTAGACCTTCCGGTGATGGGCTCGGTCATCGAGGCGAGTGAGGCTGTTCCGTATCTGTGCCTGGCGCTGGATCTCGATACCACTGTGTTGAGCGACCTTGCGCTGCGCCATCCGCTACGAGAAGAGAGCGTCAGTGCACCGCCGGCAGGCATTGCGCTCAACGATACGACTCCAGAACTGCTGGATGCTGCGGTTCGGCTGGCCGGGCTGCTCGACAGGCCACGGGATATCGAAGCGCTCGCTCCGCTGGTGATTCGCGAAATGCTTTATCGCCTTCTAACCGAAAACGGCAACAGCCTCATCAGGCAGATGGCACAAGCAGACAGCCGCTTGAACCAGATTGCCAAGGCCATTGCCTGGCTGCGCAGCCACTACAACGAAGCGTGTCGAATAGATGAACTCGTCGAAATCGCGGGCATGAGCCGTTCTTCGTTTCATGCGCATTTCAAGGCGATCACCTCGATGAGCCCGCTGGAGTTTCGCAACCAGTTGCGGCTACAGGAAGCACGTCGGCTGATGGTCACCGAAGCGGTCGACGCCGCAGAGGCGGGATATGCAGTCGGTTATGAAAGTCCCTCGCAGTTCAGTCGGGACTACGCCCGCTTGTTCGGTATGCCGCCGGCGAAGGACGCCTGGCGGCTGCGCACGGACATTTGCGGAATTTGAATCCAGCGCTTTTCGTCGCGCAGAAAAAAACGAGGCCGCATTTGCGGCCTCGTTTTCAATGTGTTCCGGACTACTGTTTGACGCTCAGATAATCGCCGCTCGTATTCAGCGAGATGGTCACGTCCTTGTTGCTGCGGTTACGCCAGAACCAGCCATGGGTGCCGTCAAATAACGCGGTGAATTGGCCTTTATGTCCTTCGACCTGCTTGCCCTTGTTGTAGCTGTGGAAGTAACCCTTTTCGCCGTTGTAGGGCTCGCCGTGCGTGTCGTAGTTCACGAGCCCGCCAGTGGCCGTCCATTCGTAGCTGACAGTCTTGCCCTTCAGCATTTCCAGTTTGATTTCCGTAGCTTCGCCAGGTTTGAGCGTTACGCTCATCTGATTGGTTTTCAGCGCCGTGGCGGGCGCGGTTACTGGCTTGGTAACAGGCTTCTCAATGGGTTGGACTTGCGCAACTTGCTGCACCGGAGCTGGAGCAGCAGTTGCAGTCGGAGCTGAAGCGGCTGCTTGAGGCGCAGCGGCTTCCGCCAACGCTTCTTGAGCAAGGATGAGTTTCAGTTCGCCCATCTGGGTCAGCCCCAGTGTTCGGCCTACACCCGTCGGATCGATCGCATATTCGGAAGGCATGACAACGGTCACCAAAAGGCCGGCGGCGACCAGTATCGCGATGACGGTCGAGCGCAGCAGTTTGCGGGTGCTGGGCAGTTCATTAACAGTTGGAAGCGGAGTATTGAACATCGTCGGAATTCCTTAGGCAGAGACAAACAGGCCGGTGATCTGGTAACCCATCAAGAGGAAACCGGCACTCATCATGGCGACGTTGGCGGTATACGCGTGGCGCCAGAAACTACCGGTGCGCCGCCAATACCCCATCAAAATAAGAATCGCGCTGAGGGCCAGCAATTGGCCGATCTCGACACCAACGTTGAAGGCGATCAGGTTCGGAATCAGGCCGTCTGGTGAGATCTCGTATTCCTGAATCTTGGTCGCCAGACCAAAACCGTGGAGCAAGCCGAAGATCAGCGTGGCCACTTTGGTATCGGGTTGGTAACCGAACCAGCGCTGGAATGCGCCGAGGTTATCGAGGGCTTTGTACACCACCGAAAAGCCGATAATGGCGTCGATGATGTAGGAGCTGATGCTGATCTCGGCCAGCACGCCAAGCAGCAGCGTGACCGAATGGCCTACGGCGAACAGCGTGACGTAAAGGCCAACATCCTTCAGGCGGTAGAGGAAGAAGATCACCCCGAACAGAAACAGCAGGTGGTCGTAGCCGGTCATCATGTGCTTGGCGCCCATGTAGATGAAGGGCAGCAACATGACGCCTGAGCTTTCCTGGATGAAACCTTTGTCGCCTTCCGCAACAGCGTGAGCCATCGCCTCGGGTGTCCCGAGTAAAAGTGCAGCGACAAGTAAAAACAACAGCAGTAGCGGGCGGTGCGAAGGCGCAGTAAATACGCCTGTGCCGCTCATCGAGTGCGAATGCATGGGTCAGTCCTACGTTGCAATGATCGTGGGCCGCATTGCGGCCGTGGTCAGGATGCGAACGAAGGGCGAGGTGGACGCTCGATCAAAAATATCGGCGGCAGAGGAACCGAGTGTCGAAGTGCATCGACCCGGATCGATGGCATCGGCGATGTCGCCAACATCAACGCGGCTGTGAGTTGCGGCGTTTCGTGCTGATGATCAGGGGTCAATGGCGAGTGATAGTGTTCTGAAAAGCTTGAGTGGCTGGATGACGACTCTACGCCGTGAGCATGATGGACGTCCTGAGCGATCTCCCAGGCTGGCTGCCCCGAGGTGACTGACAACGAATAGGTATGCCCGGCCCAGGCCATGAACATGGCGAGAGCAAGCGCGATTACTACCGTCGTTGTCAGTGTTTTGCTGAACATGGCGTTAAAGGTTTCAACTCGTTGACAGGGCGCTCAAGCGATTTGCCTAATCCCCCCTGGGGGGATACGATGCCAGCGTAATTGATCGAGCCCTGAGACTCAACTCATGAGTGAACACGAACACGACCACAGCCATCCCCACACCCACCAAAGCCATGAGGCGATCATCAAACGCCTCAAACGGGCGGACGGGCATTTGCGCGGCATCATCACCATGATCGAAGAAGGGCGTCAGTGCGTGGATATCGCCCAGCAGCTTCATGCGGTTGAGAAAGCGATTTGCCAGGCCAAACGCACGCTCATCCAGGATCACATCGACCACTGCCTCGAAGATACCGTTTCGGCGCTAGGCAATGGCGAGCGCGCACCGCTGGAAGCCTTCAAACAAATCACCAAGTACCTTTAGGTCTGACATGCCCGATTTCGCTGAACTGTTGCAGCAAGGCGGGGCTCACGCCTGGCTGTATTTCCCGAGCGCGATTCTGCTCGGTGCCTTGCATGGCCTGGAGCCAGGTCATTCGAAAACCATGATGGCAGCCTTCATCGTGGCCATCCGTGGCTCGGTCAAACAGGCTGTTTTGTTGGGGTTGGCCGCAACGCTTTCGCACACCGCCGTGGTGTGGCTGGTCGCCATCGGCGGCATGTACCTGGGCAAAGGCCTGGATGCTGAAACCACTGAGCCGTATTTCCAGATTGCTTCCTCTGCACTGATCATCGCGATTGCCCTGTGGATGCTGTGGCGTACCTGGCGCGGTGAGCAGATGTTCAAGTTTGAGCAAAGCGATGATCACCATCACGGCGAACACGACCATGGTCATCATGATGAAACGCACCGAATAGATACCGGCCATGGCCGTGTTGAACTGTCGATCTTCGAGGAAGGCATGCCACCGCACTGGCGCCTGAAGACCTTGAGCGGACACGCCTGGGCAGCCTCGGATGTTCGCCTGACCACGACGCGTCCGGACGGCAGCAGCCAATCGTTCGCGTTCGTCGAGCGTGAAGGTTTTCTGCAGTCGACGGTGGATATTCCCGAACCGCACGAGTTCAGCGCTCGGTTGAGCCTTGGACATGCCGGGCATTCGCATGATTACGATCTGACTTTCCAGGAGCATGATCACGGGCATGCACATTCCGAACTTGAAGGCCTGGAGCTGTCGATTGATGGCTATCAGGATGCGCACGAACGTGCTCATGCCAACGACATCCGTAAGCGCTTCACCAACCGCGAAGTGACCACGGGTCAGATCGTCATGTTCGGGCTGACTGGCGGCCTGATTCCCTGTCCGGCTGCCATCACTGTTCTGTTGCTGTGCCTGCAAGTCAAAGAAGTCGCGCTCGGTGGCATGCTCGTTCTGTGTTTCAGCATCGGCCTGGCGCTGACTCTGGTCACTGTCGGTGCCGCTGCGGCCATCGGTGCCAGACAGGCTTCCAATCGCTGGCCGTGGCTGGGAACCGTGGCGCGCCGCGCTCCTTACCTGTCCAGCGTGCTGATCATTGGCGTTGGCCTGTATGTCGGCTTTCATGGCTGGATCGGGCTGAGCGCATAAGGCCCTTTGCGCGCAACGGTGGCACTGATGCAAAGGGTTGCCATCGCAACCATAAAACCAACGACTACCACTGCCACTGACGAGCAAAAAGCCCAGCGCAAGGCTGGGCTATCGAGGCGCGCGCGATGGGGGCAAGGCTTTAGCGGACGCCTGCATCCGCAGACCTACTCGACCGGCACGACGTTATCCAACGCCTGATTAACCGCCAGCTCGCCGAGCATCACCACTTGCGCGATACCTTGCAGTGTCTTGCGAGCAGATCCTTCAACCATCCCGATCACATCACTCAGCATTACGGAGGCAGAGCCTAGCGATTCGCTGGCGTTGACCAGCAGTTCTTCGGTGGCGATTTTCGGGTTGGCGAGGAACATGCTGCTGGTCTGGTAGGGCGTGGTTTTGAGGGTGTCGGTGGGTTTGAGGTAGTGGTCGAGGGCGCGGTCGGCGGCTTTGTGGAGTTTTTTTGAGTCGAGGGATTCGTAGGGGGAGGTTGCGTCTGACTGTGGCGGGTTGGGCGTGACTTTGAACATGGTGAAGCTCCATATGTGACCAAGGGAGCCATCACTCTCGCTACCAAACGAAGGGTGGTGGCCATACGAAGGTTGGTAGACCGGCCCACATGGAAAAACCGGCGCGCTCGAAAACGCCCTGCGCATGGCCACCATAAAACCGATGCGAAAGCATCTGCATACGATGACGTTATGCGCCATGTGGAAAGCGGGCTACCAAACCCGATCACTGTTTTCAGTGACCGGCCAACGATAGAACCCCGGCCCGAGGCGCACAAGCCGGCGGATTCTGGCGTAGTCGTAGGCAATGGCGCAAGGTGTTGTAGCTTGCTGGCATAGTCTGGATATCGGTTTTAAACGAGGTGTTTAGGGATTAGGTTTTGGCTGATGTTGTGTGTTGACTGGGCTGGAGTCTTCGCGAGCAGGCTCGCTCCCACAGGTGTCGAGTTGGCAATGTTTATAGCGTCGTGCCGACAAGTCCCATCACACATTTTGAACTTTGCTTTCGGCGTCATTTCCATTGTTTGAGGTGACAACCCTCCTGCTCCTCCACACCTGAACCAAGGAATGACCGTGACGGCTCCCACTGACAAAACTTCTCTGCGCCGGGCTATCACTTTCCCGATGCTGTTTCTGTTTATTCTCGGCGACGTACTCGGCGCGGGAGTTTACGCACTCGCCGGAACGATCGCGGGGGAGGTGGGCGGCGCGATTTGGGTGCCGCTGCTGATCGCGTTGTTCTTCGCCATGTTGACGGCAGGTTCCTACGCGGAGCTGGTGACCAAATATCCCCACGCCGGCGCGGCTTCGGTGTTCGCGGAAAAGGCCTTCAAGTCGCCGCTCATTTCCTTCCTGGTCGGTTTTTGCATGCTGGCGGCTGCGGTCACCAGCGCTGCGGGTTTGTCGCTGGCGTTTGCCGGTGATTACCTCAACGCCTTTGTCGACGTATCGCCGCAGATTGCAGCGCTGGTGTTTCTCCTGGCGATCGGCCTGCTCAACGCGCGGGGGATCAAGGAGTCGCTTGGGGCGAATCTGGTGATGACCGTGATTGAACTGTCCGGGCTGATTCTGGTGATCGTGGCTGCGGTCTGGTATTTCCGCACAGGCGATGCGGACCTGGGGCGGACGCTCACGTTCAAACCGGGCGTCAGTCCCATGCTGGCGGTGCTGGGGGCTGCATTGTTGGCTTTCTATTCCTTCGTCGGTTTCGAAACTTCGGCCAATCTGGCCGAGGAAATCAAGGACGTGCGCAAGGTTTATCCGCGTGCTTTGTTCGCGGCTTTGCTCACCGCTGGCGTGGTTTACATGGCGGTGGGCGTGGCGGCTTCTTCGGTGTTGCCTACCGAGAAGTTGGTGGCCACGTCGGCGCCTTTGCTCGAAGTTGTCCGCGCATCGACCCTCGCAATCCCGCCGGCGCTGTTCTCTTTTATTGCGCTGATTGCTGTGGCCAACGGTGCGTTGTTAACCATGATCATGGCCAGCCGATTGACCTATGGCATGGCAAATCTGGGGCTTTTGCCGGGTGTTTTGGGTGCGGTGCTGCCTCAGCGAAAAACTCCGTGGGCTGCAATTGTTGCAACCACGGTGGTAGCGATTGCCCTGACGCTCACCGGTACTTTGGCAACGCTGGCAGAGACGGTGGTTTTGCTGTTGCTGTTCGTTTTTCTGAGTACCAATGTGGCGGTGCTGGTACTTCGGCGGGACAGGGTAGAGGAAGACCACTTTCGCGTGCCGACCTTCGTTCCGGTGCTTGCGATCATGTCGTGTCTGGTCCTGCTCAGTCAGCAGGGGTGGGAAACGTGGTTGCGGGCGGGGGCGCTGATCATTGTCGGGATGTTGCTGCATGGCTTTTCTCGTATCAATTTTTCTGCGATCAGTAAGGCCGGGTAGTGCAGGAGCTTGGGGAATTGGTGTTGTTTGGGCGGGCGTATTCGCGAGCAGGCTCGCTCCCACAGTGGATGGGTGGTGGTTTTCAGAATGAGTCACACGTTGTCAGTCGGCGGGCGGGTGAGTAAGCTGCCGACATGAATCAATCCTCAGTTTCCCCATCCTTCCCCGGCCCGCGTGGGCCAGTCGATCATGACATTCGTGATCAGATTGTCGCGGCGGCCAACGAGCATTTCAGCCAGTACGGCTACGCCAAGACCACGGTGTCCGATCTGGCCAAGGCCATCGGTTTCTCCAAGGCGTACATCTACAAATTCTTCGATTCCAAGCAGGCGATTGGCGAAGCCATCTGCGCGAATTGTCTAGGGCAGATCGTTGCGGCGGTCGAGCAGGCGATAAACGAAGAAGACCTGACGCCCACCGAGCGTTTCCGCCGGCTGGTAAAAACCGTGATCGCCACGGGTGTGAATCTGTTCTTCAACGATCGCAAACTCTACGACATTGCCGCGTTTGCAGCGGGTGAGAACTGGCCGAGTGCGCAGCGTTACGATGCGCAGATCAAGCGCTTTATCACCGACATTGTCCGTGAAGGGCGCGAGGCCGGTGAGTTCGAGCGCAGGACGCCGCTGGACGAGACGGTCGAGTCGATCCACTTGGCGCTGCGGCCCTTCGTCAATCCACTGATGCTGCAACACAATCTGGATTTCATCGAAGTGGCGCCCACGCTGACTTCGAACCTCATCTTGCGCAGCTTGATGCCTTGACCCTCTGCTGATCCGAGGAGTCGGATCAGTCGCCCCAACCCAATCCTGTTCCTGACGCAACGACATTTCCGCTGTCCTGATGGTGACTCTTGACTGGTATGGTCACTATGGAAACATGGCCGCCGCAGTTTGGTTATTTCAGTGCTGCGTACCAGGGTTCGTACAGCGCGAAATACAAGAACAGCGCCAGCGGGCTCGGTACTTCTGTCAGCTATCGCTTCTGATTCAGCGCTGAACATCGGGCCGGTGACTCTGTGACTGTTGACGATATCGGTCACACGACCGAGAATATGATGATCATCCTATTTTCAGTAAAAGAATTCCATGCGCCGGCTCCGACCTTTCCCCCTCGCGGTATGTTTGTTGCCCTTGGCCCTGACGGCGTGCGGGGATTCCTCCAGCGCAAAAGATCCACGTACCTTGGCGCCGATTGTCAGATCGGCAACGGTGCAACCGGCAGAAAATGGGTCTCGATCATTCACCGGCGTCGTCGCTGCGCGCACCCAGGCCGATCTGGGCTTTCGCGTTTCGGGCAAGGTACTCGAGCGTCTGGTTGATACCGGGCAGACGGTCAAGCGCGGCCAGCCACTGATGCGCCTCGACCCGATCGACCTCGGCCTGCAGGCGCGAGCTCAGCAAGAAGCGGTGAGCGCCGCTCGCGCCCGAGCCATACAGACTGCCGGTGACGAAGCGCGCAATCGCAAACTCGTCGCCGCCGGCGCTATTTCGGCATCGGCCTACGATCAGTTCAAAGCCGCAGCCGACACCGCCAGGGCGCAGCTCAATGCCGCTGTGGCGCAAGCGGACGTAGCGCGCAACGCCTCGGGTTACGCGGTTCTGGTGGCGGACGCTGATGGCGTGGTGGTGGAAACCCTCGCCGAACCCGGGCAAGTCGTCAGTCCGGGACAACCGGTGGTGCGGCTGGCGCGGGCCGGTCAGCGGGAGGCCATCGTCCATCTGCCCGAAACCTTGCGCCCCGCGCCGGGCTCAACCGCTCAGGCAAAACTGTATGGCGATACGTCGGCTGCCGTGAGCGCAAAACTGCGTCTGCTTTCCGATTCGGCCGACAGCACAACTCGTACTTTCGAGGCGCGCTATGTGCTCGAAGGCAAACTGGCCAATGCGCCGATCGGTTCGACAGTCACCCTTGATATCGCCCAAGGTTCTGCACCAAAACAGGCGCTTAAGGTGCCCGTCGCCGCGATCTACGACCCGGGCAAAGGCCCCGGCGTGTGGGTCATCGCCGGCACTCCGGCGACAGTGAGCTGGCGCCCGGTCGAGGTGCTGGGCTTGAGCGATGACTCGGCCCGTGTCGCTGGCCAGCTCAACGTCGGTGAGCCGATTGTCGCGCTGGGCGCGCATCTGCTGCGCGATGGCGAAGAAGTGCGCTTGCTTGCCCGCGACGATGGCCAGGTTGCCGGGAGTCGTCCATGAGCGAGGGCCGGTTCAACCTTTCCGCCATCGCCGTGCGCCAGCGTGCGATCACGGTGTTTCTTATTTTTCTGATCGCCGTTGCGGGCGTCCTGTCGTTCTTCAAATTGGGCCGGGCGGAAGATCCGCCGTTCACGGTCAAGCAGATGACGGTGATCACTGCGTGGCCAGGGGCGACCGCGCAAGAGATGCAGGATCAGGTCGCCGAACCCCTCGAAAAGCGTCTGCAGGAATTGAAGTGGTACGACCGCACGGAAACCTACACGCGTCCGGGACTGGCATTCACCATGGTTTCGTTGCTCGACAGCACACCGCCGTCGCAAGTGCAGGAAGAGTTCTACCAGGCACGCAAGAAGCTCGATGATGAAGCGATCAGGCTGCCGGCGGGTGTTATCGGGCCGATGGTCAACGACGAGTTCTCCGACGTGACCTTCGCGCTGTTCGCCTTGAAAGCCAAGGGCGAGCCGCAGCGCTTGCTGGTGCGCGACGCGGAAACTTTACGCCAGCGCCTGTTGCACGTGCCGGGGGTGAAAAAGGTCAACATCATCGGCGAGCAGGCCGAGCGGATATTCGTTTCGTTTTCCCATGATCGGCTGGCGACGCTGGGCTTGTCGCCGCAGGACATTTTCGCCGCGCTGAACAACCAGAACGTATTGACGCCGGCCGGGTCGGTCGAAACCAAAGGGCCGGAGGTTTTTCTGCGCGTCGATGGCGCGTTCGATACGTTGCAGAAAATCCGTGACACGCCTGTTGTCGCTCAGGGCCGAACACTCAAGCTGTCTGACGTGGCCACGGTCGAGCGCGGTTACGAAGACCCGGCAACCTTCCTGGTGCGCAACAACGGCGAAGAAGCGTTATTGCTCGGCGTGATCATGCGCGAGGGCTGGAACGGTCTCGACCTGGGCAAGGCGCTGGATGCCGAGACAGTCAGGATCAACGAAGAAATGCCCTTGGGCATGACCCTGTCGAAAGTCACCGATCAGGCGGTGAATATCGACTCGGCGGTTGGCGAGTTCATGGTCAAGTTCTTTGTCGCGCTGCTGGTGGTCATGCTGGTGTGTTTTCTCAGCATGGGCTGGCGTGTCGGCGTGGTGGTTGCGGCGGCGGTGCCGTTGACCCTGGCGATCGTATTTGTGGTGATGGCGGCGACCGGCAAGAACTTTGACCGGATCACCCTCGGCTCGCTGATTCTGGCGCTCGGCTTGCTGGTCGATGACGCGATCATCGCCATCGAAATGATGGTGGTGAAGATGGAGGAGGGCTACGACCGCATCAAGGCCTCCGCTTATGCCTGGAGTCACACGGCAGCGCCAATGCTGGCCGGTACGCTGGTGACGGCGATTGGCTTTTTGCCCAACGGATTCGCGCAATCAACGGCGGGCGAATACACCAGCAACATGTTCTGGATTGTCGGCATCGCGCTCATTGCGTCGTGGGTCGTCGCCGTGGCTTTCACGCCGTACCTGGGCGTGAAGCTGTTGCCGGACATCAAGAAAGTCGAAGGCGGGCACGCGGCAATCTACGACACGCCGCGCTACAACCGTTTCCGGCGTGTTCTGGCATGGGTGATCACGCGCAAATGGCTGGTGGCCGGTGCGGTGGTCGCGCTGTTTGCCGTTGCGATTCCGGGCATGGGGCTGGTGAAGAAGCAGTTCTTTCCGACCTCTGACCGTCCCGAAGTGATGATCGAAGTGCAGATGCCCTACGGCACGTCCATCGAGCAGACCAGCGCGGCGGCGGCCAAAGTCGAAGCCTGGCTGCAAAAGCAGGAAGAGGCCAAAATCGTCACCGCCTATATCGGTCAGGGTGCACCACGGTTTTTCCTGGCAATGGCGCCGGAGTTGCCGGATCCATCGTTCGCCAAAATCGTTGTGCTGACCGACAGCCAGGACGCCCGTGAAACTCTAAAGTTGCGTTTGCGCGAAGCGGTCGCCGAAGGACTTGCTCCAGAGGCGCGGGTTCGGGCGACGCAGATCGTATTTGGCCCGTATTCGCCATTCCCGGTGGCCTACCGAGTAATGGGGCCTCATCCGGCTAAATTGCGCGACATCGCCGAGCAGGTCAGGGCGGTCATGCAGAACAGCCCGATGATGAGAACCGTCAACACTGACTGGGGGCCGCTGACGCCGACCTTGCATTTCAACCTGGATCAGGACCGCTTGCAGGCGGTGGGGCTTACGTCCAGCGCGGTCGCCCAGCAGTTGCAATTTCTGCTCAGCGGCGTGCCGATCACGGCGGTGCGCGAGGACATCCGTTCCGTGCAGGTCGTTGGCCGTGCGGCGGGCAATATCCGCCTGGACCCGGCACAGATCGAAGGCTTCACCCTGGTCGGCGCAGCGGGGCAGCGCATCCCGCTGTCGCAGATCGGCCAGGTCGAAGTGCGCATGGAAGACCCGATCCTGCGCCGCCGCGATCGCACGCCGACCATCACCGTCCGTGGCGACATCGCCGAAGGTTTGCAGCCACCGGACGTTTCCGGCGCGATCATCCAGCAGTTGCAGCCGATCATCGAAAACCTGCCTTCCGGCTACCGGATTGAACAGGCGGGCGCCATCGAAGAATCCGGCAAGGCCGGCAAAGCGATTCTGCCATTGCTGCCGATCATGATCGCCATGACCTTGCTGATCATCATCGTCCAAGTACGCTCGATTTCGGCCATGATCATGGTATTCCTCACCTCGCCATTAGGCTTGATCGGTGTGGTGCCGACGCTGCTGATCTTCAACCAGCCGTTCGGCATCAATGCGCTGGTCGGGTTGATTGCGCTGTCGGGGATTCTGATGCGCAACACGCTGATTCTGATCGGGCAGATCCATCACAACGAGCAGGAAGGGCTGGCGCCGTTCCATGCCGTGGTCGAAGCGACAGTGCAACGTGCGCGGCCAGTGTTGTTGACCGCGCTGGCGGCGATTCTCGCGTTCATTCCGCTGACCCACTCGGTGTTCTGGGGCACGCTGGCGTACACGCTGATCGGCGGCACGTTTGTTGGCACCATCATCACGCTGGTGTTTCTGCCGGCGATGTATGCGATCTGGTTCAGGATTCGGCCTGAGAACAGGGGGCAGGTTCAACCCTCGCGTTCGGTATAAGGTCAGGTTTGAAAGAGGCCCGTCAATGACGGGCCTTTTGCTATCCGCGACTAACTCTCTCTCTTGGCTATTGGAGATTTTCAAGTGTGCGGAGTTGACCCTCGTCATTAACCAGGTCCGCCGCTTATACAGGATGTGATTAATAAGCCTCACAGTTGTTTGCGAATTTTGCGGATCAGATTTTCCCATCATTGAAAGAAGGCGTTTTGCTGTGGCTAACTTGCTGAAATATAAGTGCGAAAATTCATTTATATCTGTTTGAAATAATGCGCCTGATGTTTTGCGCGACTTTCTCTTAAGAAAAACAGTTTTCATTGGCAAACAAGCTGTTAGGCGGCCATTTATTTTTTAAATTGACGCGGCGTAGATGGCGGGGCTAGTTTTTCCTCCAACTTGCTGCGCTGCTTTCTACGTTATTGCGTATCGCATGATCGAATCTTGTTCGAATGCCATGGCGAATTTAATTTGCCTGGGTATTGGACTTTGTTCGCTCTAAACTTTTTAAAGGGAGAGACAGTCGTCATGGATTGTTTAAAGGAAACACGTGTTGGCAATGTTCTATCGGGATGGAATCACTTGTCGGTAGTCGGGCCGATAAATGTGCAGAATACCGCCGGCGCGCGCGTTCAGCTGTCATCGGGCGAATGGCGCGATGATTATATTATGGGCTGGGGATCCTGCCTGTTGGGGCACGATAGTCCGGTCATCAAAAACTCCATTCTCAAGGCACTGGAGCGGGGCTTTCTTCAGCAGTATGAGACCGATGAACATCGTCTGTTGAGTGAGCGGTTCTGTGCGGTCGTCCCCTGCGCCGAAAAGTTGCGGCTGGTCAACTCCGGACTGGAAGCGACCATGTATGCGACGCGTATCGCCCGTGCCGTTACCGGTCGACGCATCATCATCAAGTTCGAAGGGCATTTTCATGGGCTTAATGACTCTTTGACCTGGAACGTGGATTCTTCACCGCGCTCTGGCGCGTTATTGGCGGGAAGAGAACTGGAACGTTTATCGGGCACTGTGGGAATTCCTGACGAATTCGGCAACTTGACGGTTTCGGTTTCATGGAATGATCTGGAAGCGCTGGACAATGCTTTTGAAAAATACAAGGACGATGTGGCAGGGGTGATCCTGGAACCTGTTGCATTGAATATCGGATGCATCAGACCGGATGAAGGTTTTCTGCAAAATGTGCGTGCGCTGACCAGTCGCAAGGGTGCGCTGCTGATCTTCGACGAAGTGCTCACCGGTTTCCGCGCAAACATTGGTGGTGCGCAAAAGGACTTCGGTGTCGTACCCGACATCGCCGCGTTCGGCAAGGCGTTCGGCTGCGGCATGCCGATCGCGGGTATTGCCGGTAAAGCCGAATACATGGACGTAATCGCACCACGCGGTCCTGTTCAGGTCAGCGGGACCAATACGGGGCGATACCTGTCCGTGTCCGCCGCGCTTGCCGCCATCGAGCATTTGCAGGATGGAACGGTGCACCGGCACATCGCCGCGCTGGAATCGCGCTTGAAGGCCGGGCTTAGGGACGTTTTCGATAAACACCACATACCCTGTCATATCGATGGATACGGCGGTCGAATCGGCGTCCACATCGGAACCTCCGAACGTCCTCGAACCATGAGGGAGATAGAGCATTTCTACCCGATCGACTTTGCCCAGAAGTTGTTCGCCCTGCTATCCCGTGAGTACAACTTGTATGGCTTTTTGATGCCCCTCAGTTATTGCCCAGAGCCTGTCACCCTGAGTGCATCGCATACGACTGAAATGTTGGCGGACGCCTGTGAGCGGCTGGATTCGGCACTCAAGAGGGTTCAGTACCATGCCAAATGAACCTGTTACGAAGATTCGCCTGCGCCGATTTGCAAAGGCGGACATGGAAGCTGTTCTGGGGTTGGTCGCCCAGATTGCCTCTGGCGAGGATCTTACCGAGTCTGCGGGTCAGCAATTTGCCAATGAACTTGCCAATCCTCAATTTGAAGGGGGGCGATTTGTCGCCACAGTAGACGGACGGGTGATCGGGACGATGGGCTGCGCCGCAGGTCCGATCCCCTCGAAGTATGTCCTGTGGGCAGACTGGTTGATTGTTGATAGCGAATACCGTCGATACGGGGTGGCTTCGTTGTTATATGACGAAATTGAAAAGTATGCTCTGGCACATGAAAAGACATGGTTATGTCTGGATATAGGAAATATTGACAAAGAACGTGCAGCCTACCGTTTTCATTTACGCAATGGTTTTCAAATCGTCGGGCAGCTTCCCGATTACTGGGGAGAACTTGAACACCTGAACATCATGGCTAAATCTCTTATCTCAAAGGAATGAATAATCATGGGCGTTTTAAGTGACATCACTGCACTGCAGGATGAGGCGGTTTATTGCCGCGAAAAAGGTTTGACTATCGGTCTTTGTCACGGCTGTTTCGACATTGTGCATCCTGGGCACCTTTATCATTTGCAACGTGCCAGAACAATGGTGGATCGATTGTTCGTGTCAGTTACCGCCGACCCATATGTCAATAAAGGAGCGGACCGGCCGGTATTCCCCGATCAAAAACGCGCAGAGTTTCTTGCCTCTATTCGCTATTGCGATCATGTCATCGTAAATCACACACCCACTGCTGAATTGATGATCAAGACGCTACGTCCCAACCTCTATTTCAAGGGTGCGGATTACAGTGACGGGTCAGACGTGAGACTTCAGGCGGAGCGCGCACTGGTTGAAAGCGCAGGGGGGCGAATGATCTTGACGGACGACAAGATATTCGACTCGACGTCCAGAATCGCCCGGCTCGTCATGTCCACGCACAGATGACAGGTAAGCAATCATGTCGAAACTTTTGCTGATTGACCTCGACGGAACAATGATCGACACGCCGCATTTTCAAGCGTGGAGCAACGTCGCTCACAGACTTGCCGGCAAACAACTGACTCAGCGCGAATACATTGACCACATTGCCGGACGTCCTCGCATGGAAGGCGCTTCACGATTGCTGGCGCTGATCACCGATGACATCGGTGCTGAAATGACCGGCTCGCTCAGCGCAGACGAACTGGCGCAGCACAAACAAAAGGAATTTCTACAGCTCTCCCAAGGCACTGAGCTGTTCGAGGACGCAAAGCGATTGCTGGAACGTATTGCACAAGCCGCACAGCCAGTGATGTTTTATACGGCGTCTCTGAATGCGCCGCAGTTGTTCGAGGCGGCTATCGAGCGCTCCAGTCTGCGGCAAGAATCCAGGTTATCGATTACCCGACAGGCGCCCGGTCAGAGCCGCGAAGCGCTGATTCAACAACTGGTCGGAAGCCGCGATCCGCAGGATGTCGAGCTGATTGACGACAGTCCCTATGCAACGGATCTGGCCTGTGGCCTGGGGCTCCATGCCTGGCAGATCCGCCGGCATGATCTTGAACCCAAGGCTGCTCATCCACAGGCATCAATACTGTCATCGCTTGATGAATACCCCCTGGCAAACCCATCCCAAGGAAGGACCATGAATAATCAATCCGCTGTTCTCGTTACAGGCGGTGCGGGCTACATTGGCTCGCGTCTGGTACCAAAACTGCTGGCTGCCGGTTACCGGGTCCGGGTACTGGATGCGCTTTATTTCGGCAACGGCCTGGAGGGCGTGATGAACCATCCGGCACTGGAATTCATAAAGGGCGATATTCGCGATCCGCTGCTCGTCGAGCAGTCGCTTCGGGGGATGCACACCGTTGTCCATCTTGCCGCAGTGGCCAATGATCCCAGTTTCAATTCGGCACCCGAACTCGGCCAGTCCATCAATATCGATTGTCTGCCGCATCTCATGAGCAGTGCAAAGCGCCTTGGCTGCCGGCGCTTTATCTATGCATCCTCAGCCAGTGTCTACGGCGTCAATACAGAACCATTTGTCGATGAGCGCCAACCCTGCGTGCCCATCACCGACTACAACCGCTTCAAGGCTGACGGCGAAAAAATACTGTTCGGGCTCACTGATGCATCCTTTGAAACCGTCGCGGTTCGAGCCGCTACCGTGTGCGGCTGGTCGCCTCGCCAGCGCCTGGATCTGACCGTCAATATCCTTACCGCCAGTGCGCTGGCGCGCGGTGAAATTACCGTGTTCGGCGGCAGTCAATACCGCCCCAATGTGCATATCGGCGATCTGACCCGGCTGTATACGATGCTCGTGGAGCGCGAATCGCTGGACGAAGTCTGCGGAACCGCAATCAACGTCGGCTACGAAAACCACACGGTGACCGAGATAGCCGATCAGGTAAAACAGGTTGTCGATCGTTACTTCCTCGTCAACGTGCCGATCACCACTACCCGCAGCGATGATGTTCGGTCTTACCGTCTGGATTCGCGACGGGTGCAGGAGACACTGGGTTTCGAGTTCATCTATTCGATCAGGGATGCCATCGTGGAAATCTGCGAGCAATGGCAATCCGGGAACTTCAACGACAGTGACGATGTGTTATCCGACACCCGCTATCACAATGTGCGCAACATGCTGCACAACGACTGGTCGTACCAGGCGTCGGGGGACACGTCGTGCTGACCATCGCTTATGGAGAGGAGTGCGAGGATATCGTCGGTATCGAGCCGCGGACATCGTCCTTCGCAGCCTGCGTGGCAATGCTGGCCAATCCCTTGATCGGCGTGCGCCCGCATGTGCCCAGTGCCTCGCCGCGCACACGGCGCACGCAACTGCTCTGCGCGGGGGTCTATGCACCCGGGGTCGGCGTTTCGCGGGAAATCATTTCTTTGCCAGCGCCGGCAGTCCTGCGCCTCTACGATGTGGACACGGGCGAACCTCTCGAGCCATCAGGCGATGGACCGGCGGTGGTGTTGGCGATGGATCAGGCGACAGTCAGCAGCCGCGAGCTGTTCCAACTGCGGGGCGTCCGTTATGAGCTGAAGATTGATCAGTTCATTGATGCCCCTGATGACAGCGCCGTGTCGACCCGCATCAGTCTGACTCGACTGGGCGAGCCGACCGGTGCGCACCGATTGCGACTGGATTACGGCGTGGATGGCAGTGCCGAGAATGAATACCTGGGCACCAGTGACTGGCTGACCGCCCGACATTACCGTTTTGGGCAAAGTGTTGTCGATCGAACGGCCTTCACTGTGGATGTCGATGCCGCAGAGTATCGGCTGCGCTACAACGTACGTGTCGAACAGTCCGGTTCCGCTGCGAGTTCCGTTGTTTGCTGGCGACACGGCCTACAGGGTTGTATTGCTTCCGTCACCATGGATTTCAACTCGGTGCTGCAGCATCGCATCGCCACGCATTGGCGGGTTGCAATCGATGGCGAGCACAGTATGCCCGACGCGCTTTCTGGCGACTTCGATGTGACCCATATCCAGAGCAGCCATCTTGACCGATGGAGCAGGATCTGGAGCGAGCATGACGTCACTGTTCAAACCGCGCAGAGACGTACCGATCTGGGCATCAAATACGCGATGTTTCAATTGCTGCAGCACGGCGTGGGAGTCGCACCCCCCGAGCGGGGAACGCTCTCGCCGGCGCGCGGCCTGACCAGTACGTATCACTCCGGAGCGACGTTTTTCGATACCGAACTGCACAAGTGCATGTTCTGGATCTGGAACGAACCCGGTGTCGCCAGGGCGTTGATCGACTATCGCTACCACTGTCTGGAACAAGCGCGGGAGTTTGCTCGGGCCAGTGGCTATGAGGGAGCGCGTTTTCCGGAAGCAGCCAATGATCGAGGGCGGGAAAATGGTCCCCATTATGTGCTGGCGTATCCCGAACAGGACATTCGACGAGAGTGGAGTGTCCATGAGGTGCTCCACATTTCGGCAGACGTTTGCTATGCCGTGAACAAATACTGGAAGGTCACCGGTGACGATGCGTTCATGATCTCTCGCGGCTTTGAAATGCTGCTCGAGTGCGCCCGTTTCGCCGCGTCCGTGTTCAAGTGGTCCGAGAGTCGTCAGGCGTATGTCGTTGAATCGGTCATGGGGCCGGACGAATACCACTATCATGTGGACAACAGCTTTTTTACCAATTACATGCTGCGCTGGTGTCTCCGGTCAGCGCTTTCCCTGTGCGACCGGCCGGGGTTTCCGGGATTGCCCGAGGGCCAGTCCAGGCGCTGGCAGTCGATAGCCGATAACGTCTTTCTGCCCTGGATCACTGTGGGTGGGGTGGTCATTCCTGAAGAGTTTGAAGGTTATGCCGCCTTACCTGACACGCAGCTGCGTTCCGACAAAAAGCGTGGGCCGCAGTTTGCGGACGAGGCCGAACGGGAGAGCGCAGAGAATCTGCAGAATTTCGCGTCGCAGGTAGTCAAACAGGCGGACATCGTGTTGTTGATGTCGATGTTTCCAGAAGATTTTTCAACGGACGTGAAACGCGCAGCGTTCGAATATTATGAACCGCGTACGGTGCATGAATCGTCATTGAGCTACGGCCCGCACGCGGTTGTCGCCGCGCACTTGGGCAAGACGTCGATCAGTGCCGATTTCATTGCTCGGGCCAGCCGCTACAACCTCGATTTCACTCCGCTCGACGACTACAGCAATGGCCTGCATCTTTCCGCCTATGCTGGAGCCTGGCAGGGCTTGGTGGAAGGGTTGGCAGGACTTGATCTCGTTGCGGACCAACTGGCCTTCCGCCCGAGGTTGCCCGCCGATTGGGATGCCTACCACTTCACCCTTGAGTTTCGGGGCCGGCGTCTGCGCATTTCCGTAATCGGGGACGATGAGCTGGAAATCCGCGAGGGCGGCCGGCAGTTGCCAACCGAACATGGCCAGGATGGATATATATGCCTCAAGGAGGGGCACCGATGATTTCTATCAAAGAACGCTTATCCCCCTATAACGATGCGCTGCGAGTCTTGCCTTTTCGCAAGTTGCTGATCGGCCAGGGTCTGTCGATGGCCGGCGACGCCATCTGTCTGGCGGCGCTGCCGATAGCGCTGATACGGGACGGTTTTGGTGGTGATGTGTTTGGCTTCATCATGGCCGCAGTCGGAATCGGAACCGTCGTCGGTGCTCTGGCCGGCGGCATGCTGGCGGATCGCAAGTCGCCTCGACAGGTGCTCATCTACACCGATACGGCCCGAGGCATGGCGCAGCTTGCGGCCGTCGCACTGCTTCTGACCGGTGCGCCTTGGGGCTGGCTGGTGCTGGCCTATCTGATCTTCGGCATCGGCATCGGCGTTTCTCGGCCCTGCGCTCAGGTGCTGCTGGTCAGCCTGTTACCCAAAAAGGCGCTGGTCGCGGGCAACGGCGCGATGAACTTCATCGATAACCTGGTCGCCATTCTGTTTCCGGCGACGTTGGGCGTGTTCATCATCTTGTGGGATCCGGTCTGGGGGATACTGATCGATGGCTTGACCTTCTTCGGCGCGGCGATTTACACCGCTCAGTTACCGAATGTCGGCCGTCATGAATCCGAAGAAGAGTTCTCCCTGCGCGAGGCGTTCAAGGGCATCACCGTGGTCAGCCGTAACGCCACGCTGCTGCTGGGGTTTGCGGCGACGCTGGTGGTGAACGTGCTGTGTTTTCCGATTTTTCTGGTCGTTGCACCCTACGCGATCAGTCTTCGTTTCAGCGAAGAAATGTGGGGATATTGCCTGGCAGCATCAGGGTTCGGCGCTTGTCTCGGGTCGGTTGTCACCGTGCTGGCCTCGGGGCACGAACGCCTGGTGGGCCTTGCGGTGGTATGCGGGTTGTTCCTGGCCGGAGCGATGGCGTTACTCGGGCTGGGGACGGCGGCATGGATGGCGGTTCTGGGGGCGACGTTCGTCGGTATCGTCGAAGCGTCCTGGCTCACCGGCTGGGCAACCGCCATGCAAACACTGTCGCCCGAAAAGGATCTGGGCAAAGTCGTGGCGGTGGATACCTTTGTCACCAGCGGTGTGCACCCGTTCATTTATCTGGGCAGCGGCGTAGTCGGCGGGATGATCGGCTATTCCCAGACGCTTGCGTTGACCGCCGTCATCAGCGCGGTTGGCACTCTGCTGATCGTCCTGACGTCCATCATGTTCATGCCAGGGAGTGCGCGTAATGATCAAGTGCAATAACGTACAGGAACAGGCCCAGGATCTCTGTGGCGAGATCTTTGAACGCTGGCGGGAGCTGTTGCAATCGGGCGAGTTCATTCTCGGCGATCAGGTTCTGGCGTTCGAGTCATGGATGTCGGATCGTTGTGGCGGCGCGCACGCCGTTGCCCTCAATTCAGGCACGGATGCGCTGTTTCTGGCATTGCGCGCGCTCGATATCGGCCCCGGTGACGAGGTGATCACCTGCGCCAATACCTTTGTTGCCACAGTCGGAGCCATTGTTGCTGTTGGTGCCCGGCCGATCCTGGCAGATGTGGGTGACGATGAACTCCTGAGCGTCGAGACGATTGCGCCACTTGTGACTGATCGGACCAAAGCCGTGATTCCTGTCTATCTGCGCGGACGCCCTCTGGATATCGACCCAATCATCGACCTGTGCCGCTCGCGCGGGGTTGCCGTGATCGAGGATTGCGCTCAGGCGATCGGCACTACGATCGATGGCCGGCAAGTCGGCACTCGCGCTGATGCGTCAGCGTTTTCCATGCATCCGTTGAAGACGCTCGGTGGTCTGGGTGACGGCGGGATGCTGGTGACTCGCGATCCGGGAATTGCCGAATACGCGCGGATGGCACGCAATCACGGCCTGGAAAACCGTAACGAATCGATCCGGTTCGGCATCAACTCCAGACTCGACTCGTTGCAGGCAGCAGCACTCAACATCAAAGCGCAGTATCTGGATCAGTGGCTGAAGCGGCGCGTGGAAATTGCCGCATTCTATGATGACGTCCTCTCGACAACCCGCACGGGCACTGACCTGGGGCGCGGCAAACCGGGAAATGCCTACTATCACTATGTCGTGCAATCCACGCATCGTGACGAGCTGCAGGCTTATCTGGCAGAGCATGATGTGCAAGCGGCCATTCATTATCCGTTGCCCATTCATTGGCAGAAGGCATGGTTGAGCAGTCAGCCACGCATCGCGTTACCCACAACCGAACGCCTGTCCCGGCAAATGATCACACTTCCTTGTCACCATCATTTGTCGGATGGCGACGTGGAAAAGGTCGTCACGCTGATCAAGCAATTTGAACGCGCGGTGAGGTGGTGAGCGTCGATATCGAATGTGTCGTGATTGGCGCCGGAGTGCTCGGGCTGGCTGTCGCCCGGGCCCTGGCCGTGAGCGGCCGTGAAGTGATCGTGGTGGAGGCGGGTGAACGCATTGGAACCGGCATCAGCTCGCGCAATTCAGAAGTCATTCACGCCGGCATCTACTACCCCACTGGCAGCCTCAAGGCGCAAATGTGCGTCGACGGCAGGCATCGCCTGTATGCCTTTTGCGAAGCGCACGCAGTAGCGCGCCAACCTCTGGGCAAGCTTGTTGTCGCAACCGATGAGGCGCAGTGCGGGGCATTGCAGCGGTTATGGCAGCAGGGACGGCGCAATGGCGTCAACGACCTGCAACTGCTCAGCGCCCGGCAGGCGCTGGAACTGGAGCCTGAGTTGTCATGTAGCGCGGCACTCTGGTCGCCCTCTACCGCAATTGTCGACTCCCATGCCTTGATGCTTGCCTTGCAGGCAGACGCCGAGGCGGCGGGCACCTCGTTTGCCTTTAACACGCCGTTCGAATCGGCCTGTCGTCGCCCGCAGGGTTTTGAGTTGCAGATCGGCGGTGCGCAACCCATGAACGTCAGCTGTGGCGAACTGATCAACTGTGCGGGCTTGTCTGCGCCCCAGCTTGCGGGTCACATTGTCGGTCTGTCTTCACGATACGTCCCGTTGGCCAGGTTGTGCAAAGGCAGCTACTTCAGCTTCAGCGGTCGGATACCTTTTCGCCATCTCATCTATCCCGCGCCCGAAGCCGCGGGTCTCGGCGTGCACATGACGCTTGACCTGGGGGGGCAGGCGCGTTTCGGACCGGATGTCGAGTGGATCGATCAGGTTGATTACCGTGTGGATCCTCAGCGGGCCGAAGGCTTCTATCAAGCGATTCGCCGCTATTGGCCCGGCCTGCCCGATGGCAGCCTGGAACCGGCCTATAGCGGCATCCGCCCGAAAATCAACGCCGTACACGAACCGGCGGCGGACTTTGTCATCAGTGGCCCATCGGCGCATGGAGTGCCGGGGCTGGTTAATCTGTTCGGCATCGAATCTCCTGGGTTGACGAGCTGTCTCGCCATCGCGGAGCGTGTCGTACAGGCGCTCGGGCAAAATTGACCAGCCTTTGTCCAGAGGGGTCACACGTCCAATTCGATCAGCTCGCCATCGTCTTTTTCCAGCCGCTGTAAAAACACCTGCGCGTCCAGCAACTGATACGGAAAATACAACCCGGGCCTCACAGGCGCTTGCCCATCCAGCCCAACCAGTCGCTCCAGCAGCATGGCCACGCTGAGCCCGGTCAACGCCGCTGCGCCTGATCGGTGAACCACGGCGTGCCGGGTGCGCAACGGCTGTCCATCGTGATCCGTGCCTTCGAGTTCAATGAGTATTTCCGTCGACATCGGCTGACCCTGCCGCCGGGTCGAGCTGACGCCGCTGGCGAGGTTGAACTCGACGTTCGGGGCGCCGGTGGCGGCGGCCAGGCCGGTGACGTCGATGGAGGAAAAGCCGGCGCCCTGCATGATTGTGCCGTCGACGGCGCGGAAGCTGACCTTGGCGTCGTCGCCTTCACGCCAGATGAATTCGCCGTCACGGCGGGTCAGTGCGGCGGGCAGCATTTTGTTCAGGTGCTCGAAATCGACGGCTACGGTCGGGCCGCCGCCGTCCTGTTCGTCGACCAGCGCATGAATGCGGATGTCGTGCACGCGGGCGAATGCCTTGGCGATGTGCAGCGTTGCCACGGTTGTGGCACCGACCATCCATTCGTAGCCGAGGACAATGGGCGACGCGTGGGGCGAGTGGATGAAACTGGCGATTTGCGGGGCGATTTCGAACACGCCGGAAGAGATGCTCAGGTGCGGCACCTTGCGCTTTTGCGCAAAGCGCAGCCCGGCGAGGGCGTGGTCCATGTAGAACAGGGCGATGGCGCTGACCGGGCGATCACCCAGCCCCAGATCTTCTGCGCGAGCATCGATGACCACACCCTGGGCATTGCCGATTTGCTCGGCGGTTTGCTGAGCCTTGGCGAGGTCGCGTCCGCCGATCAGCAAGGGGACGTCGGGATGCGCTACGCGCAATGCGCGGGCCGTCTGATGGCCGATGGCGCCGGAGCCGCCCATGAACAGAATGGGATGAAGTGGCATGAATCCTCCTCATTTTTTTGGATTGAAACGTGCGTGGATTAGAAGCTTCAGGCCGTCTGCCGTCGCCGGGTTCAGCCCACCAGATGAAGAAACTGCATGTGCCGCTCGTATTGATCGAGGATATCTCCGATCACCTCTTCGCGTGACCAGCCCATGATGTCCTTGTCTTGCCCACCTTCTCGCAAATGCACTTCGGCCCTGAAGTACTTGCGATCCTCGTCCTGTGTGTCACCCATGACAAAGCTCGGCATCGCGTAGGGGTGAGGGCGCACTTCATAGATGAACTGCGGATTGTCCGCACCGCCGACGCTGAGTCGGACGCTGTTGTCTTCCAGGTCTTCGACATTGCACACATAGCCCTGCTTTCGCCATTCCTCAGCCACCGATAGACAAGCCGGTTTCGCCGTCTCGCTTATGAAGCGAAGCACATGTGAACGCCGCGGGAACATGGCCATTGTCCGCAACCTGCGTTGCCAGCTGCCCGGGCTGCGGCTGACGCCGGGGGACATTGCCTGATAACGCAGTCCGCGTTTGGTCGCATCGAGTTTCAAGGCCTTGAGCAGACCTCGCATGCTGAAAAGCAGGGTGATTGTGAAAGGCAATGCGCTGGCGATGGTCGCGGTCTGCAAAGCCTTCAGACCATCTGCCAGAAGCAGAGCAATGGCAACCAGGCCCATGCTCGACGCCCAGAACACGCGCTGCCATACCGGCGTGTTTGCCGATCCGCCCGAAGCCAGCATGTCGACCACCATCGCACCGGAGTCTGCCGAGGTGACGAAGAACACCACAACCATTACTACGGCGACCAGCGAGATCACGCCGGAAAACGGGAAATGCTGCAGGAACGCAAAGAGCGCGAGGGAGGTGTCCTTATCAATGGCTGCGCCCAGGTCAGTGATGCCTTCGGTGAGAATCATATGAATGGCGGTGTTACCGAACACGGTCATCCACAACAGAGTGAACGCTGCGGGAACGAGCAACACACCCATGACGAATTCACGGATGGTGCGGCCTCGGGAAATCCGTGCGATGAAAAGTCCGACAAAGGGCGACCAGGCCAGCCACCAGCCCCAGTAGAACAATGTCCAACCGCCGATCCAGTCGGTAGGTTGGTAGGCATATAGGTTTAGCGTTCTGCTGACGATTTCGGTGAGATAGCCACCGGTGTTCTGCACGAAAGTCTGCAGGATCAGCACCGTAGGCCCGAGGACGATCACCATCAACAACAGCAGCACCGCCAATCCGAGGTTGAGTTCCGAGAGGCGGCGCACGCCTTTGTCCAGACCGGTGACAACCGAAACAGTGGCGAGCCCGGTTGTGACGACGATCAAGATGATCTGCACGGTGGTGTTGATTGGGACGCCGAACAACGCGTTGAGCCCCGTGTTGATTTGCGCAACACCGAAGCCCAGGGACGTCGCGACCCCGAGCACCGTGCCGATGATGGCGAAGATGTCGACGGCATGACCTATCGGTCCGTAGATACGATCTCCGATCAACGGGTACAGCGCTGATCTGAGCGTGAGCGGCAGCCCGTGACGATAACTGAAATAGGCAAGGATCATCGCCACGATGGCGTAGATCGCCCAGGCATGCAGGCCCCAATGGAAGAAGGTGATCTTCATTGCTTCCCGTGCAGCCTCGACAGTGTTGCCGTCGCCGACTGGCGGGTTGAGAAAATGCATGACCGGTTCGGCCACGCCAAAAAACATCAGGCCGATCCCCATACCGGCCGAGAACAGCATGGCAAACCAGGTTGTGCTGCTGTAATCGGGGCTGCTGTGGTCGGGGCCGAGTTTTATATCGCCGTATCGGCTGATACCGAGAAACACCACGGTCCCAAGGATGATCGCTACAGCAAGAATGTAGAACCAGCTGACATTGGTGATGATCCAGCTTTGCACCTCGGCAAACACCAACTGAGCGTTGGCCTGGAAAACACTGGCATAGATAACCAGCAGTAGCAGGATGATCCCCGATGTATAAAAAACCGGTGGGTTGAGCGTAGGCGTGGTTTTTGGGTCGGCCTTGTCTGTCATATGAATCTCCTCAGGACGATCTCAGCGAATCGTGTTCCTCTGTGCGCTGATGCAGGGCGTTGCAGATGACTCTGCACATCAGTGGTCGTTCCGTTCAGCGGTGATATCAAAATAGACGCTCGCAACACTTTCATTTCGGATCCGGGATCCAATCATTAACTAACTATATCGCATGCCGACAAGCGGTAGGCTGAGCCTATTGCTAGAAGTGATGGCGCAATGACATATTGCAGCACCTTTCCCCACTTCAAGATGTACCGAAAATGCGCCCCCTCAAGTCACTTGTTGCAGCGTCGTTGCTGCTCAGCGGGTGCAATGGAATGCCAGTCGCTTTTGTTCAGGATCCTGTTTTAGACCAAGCCTTTGTCGTCCACTCCGGCGCGCCTTTGCCTTACCTGCTGATGGGTTCGGCTGTGCAATGGAACGAAGACTTCGCCGTAACGGTGAAGCACATTCCTTACTTGTCGGGCACGGTTTTCCAAGGGCAGGCAGACGTGCAGTTCTTCCGCCACAAGGCCAATAGCGTGCCGGCGTGGCGCGGCTACAAGCCGGGCGAGGAGCTGACTTCGGTGGGCTTCAATTCGCTGTACATGTCGGTCAAGGGCACCGGCCAGGCGCTGCCGGCGATGGTTCGCCTCGACGTCAAAGAGGGCAACGTGCTCTACGGCACCCATAATGGCGCGCTGGCCAAAGGCATGTCCGGCGGGCCGGTGTTTTCCGCCGATGGCAAAGTGGTTGGCATCAACGTGGCGTTTCTCACCCGTGACGACGTCAGCCGCCTCAAACGTAAAGACTTGCTCGATCAACCGCGCGTAAGCATCTTTTTGCCGTACGCGGAGATCAATCGCGAGTGGTCGCGCTATCAGGCCAGCATCACCCCGACAGCGCCACCGGCGGCCAAACTGGCCAGTCGCTGATCAGCGTTCGCGCAACGCTTCGCGGGCGCGGTTGAGTGGTTTGATCAGGTAGTCGAGCACGGTTTTTTCGCCGGTACGGATGTCCACCGTGGCGATCATCCCGGGCACGATGGCGAAGCGTTTACCGGCCTTGTTGCGCAGTTCATCCGAAGCGGTGCGGATGAACACGCGGTAGTAGAAGATCTCCGGCTTGGCTTCGTCCTGGATGGTGTCCGGCGAGATCGTCACCACTTCGCCGTCGAGGCTGCCGTAGATCGAATAGTCATAGGCGGTGATTTTCACTTTCGCCGCCTGGCCCGGGTGAATGAAGGCGATGTCGCGCGGCGAGATGCGCGTCTCGATCAGCAGTTGTTCATCGAGCGGCACGATCTGCATGACCTGGCCGTTGGGCGCAATGACGCCGCCAATCGTGCTGACCTCGATGTCCTTGACGATGCCGCGCACCGGCGAGCGCAGGGTCAGGCGCGACAGTGAATCGGTGCGCCCACGGATCACCGCTTCGAGCATCTGCGCTTCGGCGTTTGCCTTGGCCAGGTCTTCGCGGGCGCGAACCATGTAATCGGAGCGGGCTTCGGTGGCCTTCAATTCCAGCTCCGAGCGTTGACGGGTCAGTCGCAGCACTTCGACCCGGCTCGAGGCGCCGATCTTCGCCAGGTTTTCAGTGATCGCCAGTTCGCTGCGCACCAGTTTCAGCGAGCTCTGAATACCGTCGAGGGTTTCCGCCAGACCTTTGCGCCGGGTCTGGTAGAGCTCGGTTTCGGCGCGGATCAGATCGGGAAACTCCTGCAGCGATGCGTCGAAGGTCAGGGGCTTTTCGGCGACTTCGGCCTGCAAGCGGTTGACGCTGGCCAGCGCCGCGCGGTACTTGGCCGCGCTTTCGCCGACGTTGGACTGGTTCTTCACCGGGTCCAATTGCGCGAGGATCTGCCCGCGCTCGACCAAAGCACCTTCGCTGACATTGAGCTGTTCAAGAATGCCGCCCTCCATCGACTGAATCACCTGTTCGCGCGAGCTGGGCACCACTTTGCCGGTACCGGTCGAGACCTCGACGATTTCAAACCACGCCGCCCAGGCAATGAAGCAGGCGAGCATCAGCGCGCAACCCCAGATCACCTTTGCGCCACCGGCAAGTGCGCGCTCATCGCGGCCGTCGAGGTAGGACATCGGGTCCGGCACGTCGGTCATCATCGGCTTCATACCGCCACTCCTTTGCCCGGTGCGCGCAGCCGCGCGAGAGCCGCGTCGCGATGGTCGTCAATGACGATACGCCCGTTGTCGAGGACGATGATCCGCTCGACCAGTTGCAACACACTGACCCGATGCGTGGCGACCACCAGCGTTCGGCCCTGGGTCCAGGTCGCGAGTTTTTCCAGCAGCAGACGCTCGGTGACGTCATCGAGCGCGGCCGTCGGTTCGTCGAGCAACAGCACTTGTGGCTGACGGATCAACAAGCGTGAGAGCAACAGGCTCTGACGCTGACCGCCCGACAGGCCCAAGCCACCTTCAAGCACTAAATGATCCATGCCTTTGGGCAGCTGACGAACGAAATCCAGCGCGCCAGTGACAGTCAGCGCGGCGATGATTTCCTGATCGCTGGCCTGACCGGCGCCGAGGGTGATGTTGTCGCGCAAGGTGCCGTGAAACAGTCGCGCCTGTTGCGACAGCAGGCCGACGTCGCGGCGCAGGTCGGCCGGATCCAGATGTGCCAGGGCGATGCCGTCCAGAGTGGTTTCACCGCTGCTCAGATCCATCGCGCCGCCCAGTGCTTGCAGCAACGTCGACTTGCCAGCACCGTTGCGGCCGAGCAGGGCGATGCGCTCGCCGGGCCGAATGCTCAGGTCGATGTTGTTGAGCGCCGGGGTCGATTCCTCGCTGTAGCGGAAGCTGGCCTGACGCATGCGGTAGTCGCCACGAATCGCCGGCAGGTGCACGCGCTGACTGCCTTCGGGATGATCCACCGGCATCTGCATGATCCGGTTCAAGCCTTCGAGCGCGACCTTGGCCTGCTGCCATCGCGTGAGTACGTGAGTCAGTTGCGCCATCGGCCCCATCATCCGCGACGACAGAATCGACGCCGCGACCAGACTGCCGGTGGTCAGGTCGCCGGCAATCACCATCGGCGCGCCGAACACGATGACCACTGCGAACACTCCGCCCTGCACGTTCTGCGTCCACGCCACCAGGCTGTTGGTCAAGGTGCGCAGGCGCAGGCTGCTGTCGGCCGAGGCGGCGTTGTACTGGTTCCACTGTTGCTGGAAACGCTGCTCGGCCTGCAATGCCTTGATGTCGTCGAGGCCCTGAATACTTTCCACCAGCATGGCGTTGCGCAGCGCCGCTTCACGCATTGATGCATTGGCCAGTCGCGCCAGACGCGGTTGCGCGATGATCCCCGGCAGCAACATGAATACCAGCGCCACCAGTGGAATCAGCACCAGTGGCCCCCCGATCAAATAGAACACCAGCAGGAACAGCAGGAAAAACGGCATGTCCGCCAGTGCCGTGGCAGTGCTGGAGGTAATCAGGTCGCGGATCTGCTCCAGCTCGCGCAACTGCGAAATGAACGAGCCGGTGGATTTCGGCCGCGCCGAATTACGCAGACGCAAGGCGTGGCCAAAGACCAGATCGGAGACGCGCAAGTCGGCGCGTTTGCCCAGCACATCGGTGATGCGCAGACGCAGAATGCGCATGACGAAATCGAACAGCAGCGCCAGCATCACCCCGCCGAACAACACGTACAGGGTCGGCAGCGACTTGGCCGGAATCACCCGGTCGTACACCTGCATGGAAAACAGCACCCCGGCCATGCCCAGCAGATTCGCGACCAGTGAGGCGATCATCACTTGGCTGTAAGGCCGCAGATCGGTGAGGACGATGCGCCGGAACCAGTGCTCGTCGTAGGGCTTGATGTAATCGTTGGTGCGCACGTCCGCCACCGGTTGCGTCGGACGCAGAATCACCGTGCGCAGGGCCTGCTCGGCGAGTGCGCCAGCCTCCATGCGACTCTGCAAACCTTGATCGCCACTGAAGGAGATGCCCAGCTCTCCGGTCTCACCGATGCTTTCAAGCACGCCGACCTGACCGTCGCGCAGTTGCACCACCAGCGGCGTGCGCCAGCGGCTCAGGCTCTTGTTGTCGAATGCCGCGAATTTCACGCTCAAACCGGCCTGACGCGCCATGTGCCGAACCACTTCTTCGACGCGGCCTTCGCTGTGCACCGAGGCCAGGCGCACGCTTTCCGGCGAGACGTCGAGGCGATAGTGACGGGCGACCTTCAACACCGCTTCCAGCCACGGTGAATAGTCTTCGCGAGCTTCGGCAGCAGCGGGTTCGGGAACAGTGATGCTGGCATCGGTCATGGCAGTATCTCGACATTCTGGATGGCGCTGTGGTCGATGCCGAAGACCCGGCGAATCGCACCGCTGTTGTAGAAGCAGTCGATCTGCAGGCGTTGCAGATCAGCCTGGGTGTTGACCAGATCGAAGCGCGACTGATGGATTTCCTGCTCGGCGTTGAGCAGGTCGAGCAGCGGCCGCGTGCCCAGTTCCAGGTACTGGCGGCCATACAACATGCGCGCCTCGGTGATGCTGGTCTGGCGAAATTCCAGCGAGCGCAGCCGCCGGTTCAGGCCCGAAGTTTGCGCCTGGGCTTCGGCCAGACCCTGGCGCGCTTGCAGACGGGCGAAGTCTTCGGCCGAATCCGCTGCGGTCAGCGCATGCCCGGCGGCGCGGCTGCGCGCACTGATCGCGCCGCCCTGATAGATCGGCACTTCGAGGTTGAGGAAGATCCCGACCTGAGTGCGATCGGCGCGCGAGTTCTGATCGTCGTAGTGGTCGTCCAGGTATTGGTTGACCGACGGTTGCAGCGACAGGGTCGGGTAGGCCTCGGCTTTGGCCTGGGCCAGCTCGGCCTGGGCCTGAGTGCGTTGCGCGGCGGCCTGGAGGACGGCGGGCAGGGTGTCGGAGATCTGCGAGGCGTCGCAGGCCTGAGTCAACGTCGGCGCGGCGGCGTCGCTGACTGCCGGCGGCGTGCGCCGTCCAAGCAAGCTGGTCAGCGTTGCTTGCCAGCGTGCGTATTGCGCCTTGAATTCCTGCAACGTCGCAGTCGCGCCTTCGGCCCGGGACTGCGCCTGAACCATATCGGAGCGGGTGCTGGCGCCCATGTCGCTGCGCTGTTTGGCCAGATCAACGATGCCGCCGATGCCCTGAATCTGCTCGCGCGCAACCTCAAGCAGACGCTGATAACGCTGCACCTCGATGTAGGCCCTGGCGGTGTCGCGGGCGATGTCGTCGATCGCCAGCAGAATCCCGGCCTGACTGCGCGCCACCCGGGCGCGGGCGGCGTCGACCGAACTGGAAACCTTGCCGAAGTCATACAGCATCTGCTTGAGGGAAATGTTCACCGATTGGCTGCCGGCATCGCTGCCGTAACCGCTGGTGTAGCCACCCTTGATGCCGCCGGTGACCTGCGGGTAATAACCGGATTCGGCGACGTTGACCCCTTCGCCTTGCTGGAACAGGGTGCCGATGGCTTCGCCGATGCGTGGGTGCCAGTCCACGGCCAGCCTGACCGCTTGTTCCAGCCCCAAAGTATCTGCGTTGGCGGCCGTTTTTGAAGCAGGGGCAGGGCGCTGACGATTGTCATTGCCTGCCGGTTGTTGCAGTTGCGACGGGCTGATGCTGCGCAAGCTGCTGTCGAGATTGTCGTCGGCGCGAACGTCGACGGTGAAAGCGGGGTAGAGGCCGATGGTCAACAGGACCACCGGCCATTTCTGGCGAAAAACTGACTCCACAGACTTCCCTTACTGTTGAGAGACCAACGTTTGATGTCTTGTTTCAAACCACTTGAATGCCGTTCTGTACCCACAAGTGGTGGCTCGGATCCTCCTGTGCCGTGTATTGAACATAGTCGATGCCGTCGGCCTGTTGCGTGCCATCGGCGACCCAGCCATCGGTCATGTGCACGCTGTCCCTGTCGTCACCCTTGATCAGCAGGGTGTTGTTGTCCGAGGACGTGATCGCCAGCAGATCGCTGAGATTCAGTGTCAGCGCAACCGCACTGGAATGGTTGAGATCGAGGATCTCGACGTTGTGGATCTTGCTCTGCAGATCGCCGAGGTTGATCGACACGTCGCCACCGGCCCAGAGCAGGGTGTCGGTGCCGCTGCCGCCGTCCACCGAGGTGAACTGCTGATCGGCGATGATCAGCGTGTCGTCGCCACCGCCACCTTGCAGGGTCACGGCGCCACTGTGCGAGCCGTCGAGGGTGTCGTTGCCCTCGGTGCCCTGGATCAAGTCACTGCCAGTGGCATGGGCCAGACCGAGGTCATCGCTGGCCAGTGCCGAGAACGCGGTGCTGGCGAATGCGCCGGCATTGTTCAGGTCGATGGTCAGCGTCGCAGTATCCACGGTGCCGTTGGGGTGGGTGAGTTGGTAGGTGAAGGTGTCTTCCTGGCCGATCACCGCATCGGTCAGGCCGGCCTTGAGCGTGTAGGTGTAGTTGCCGTTGGCCTGGACCACCAGGGTGCCGTAGTTGCCGACCAGCGAGACGCCGTTGTAACCCGGCGCGACGTAACTCCCAGCGACCAGCACGCTGAGCAAGGTATAGACCGAGCCCAACACATCGGCGCCGCCGCCAGCGGTGTCGGTGAGCAGATTGCCCGATACCGGCGTGTAGCTGCCGACCACGAACTGATTGTTGTAGGTCGCGACGTTGATCAGGCTGGTGTTGACGCTGGTCAGCAGGCCGAGGCCGCCCACTGCCACCCGCACCTGATAACTGCCGGCGGTCTGGTCGTCGAACTTGATCCCGTAGTTGCCGCCGCCGAGATTGACCAGCGCGTTGCCGCCGTAACTCTTGACCAGCACGTACTGGTTGGTCGCCGTGTTGAGCTTGTACAGGCCCACCGTCATCGAACCGAGCAGCGCCAGCAGGTTGCTCGAATTGACCACCACGGTCAGGTCACTGACGGTATCGGCCGCGACCACGGTGTTGTAGTTACCACTGCCGCCGCCCAGCAGCACATTGAACGTGCCAAGGGCTGAGTTGGTGGTGACTTCGCGGTTGATCAGGGTGACGTCGGTCGAAGCGACGTCTGGCGTGGCATCCACCACCAGCGCCGGGCTGCCAAGGTTGGCGTCGTTCCACACTTCGCTGGCTTGCGGGCTGTCGATGCGCACGTACAGATTGGCGGTGTCGCTCAAGCCGTTCGGGTGCACCAGTTGGTAGTTGAACACGTCGACCTTGCCGACGCTGCCGACACTGCCGTTCGGTTTGTAGCTGTAGTTGCCGTTGGCGTCGATGGTCAGCGTGCCGTACAACCCTTGCACCGTGGTGCCGGCCCCGGCGCTGACCCAGGCGCCGTTCTTGAAGATCTGCAACTGCGCGCCGTTGTCCGGGCCGGTCTGATCGGCCGTGCCATCGACACCGACGTTGGTGATGACGTTGCCGGTCACCGCTGGCCCGGCAATGCCGTTGAACTGGGTCAGGCTGCTGACATCCAGTTGCAGCTGGGTATTGACCGTGGTCAGCACGCCGATGCCGGTGCTCGACACCGTCAGTCGATAATCGCCTGACAGCAGGTTACCGATGTCGACCCGTACGCCCTGGCCGGCGAGCGCGATCAGGTCAAGCAGGCCGCCGCTGCCATTGACATCCAGAGTCACCCAGTTGCCGCTGGCATCTTTGACTTGCAGGGTGTAGACCACGCCATCGATCAGCGAAATCAGACTGCTGGTGGTCAGCGTCAGGGTCGGATCAAGACGCGTGCCGCCGGCGACGGTGAAGGTGAAGGTTTTCGAGAATCCGGCAAGCAGCGTGGTGAACGAGTCGTTGAAGGTCTGCGAGGCGGTGACCGGTGCCAGCGTGACGGTGCCGACGGCGAGGTTATCGCTGGCGATCACTGGCGCGTTGACGTCGACGTCCGGCGCAATGACGTTGGCGGCCACCGAAACGTTGCCGCGTGCGTCGCTAAGGTTGATGGTGAGGTTTTCACCGTTGATCTGCGCGCTGTTCAGGGTGACGGTAAACACGCCGAGGTTGTTGACCGTGCCGGTTCCGAGAACGGCGCCGCTGGCCGACTTGATGGTGACGGTTGCGCCGACTTCGCCGGTACCGGTGACGGTCAGGCCGTCGGCGCCGACCAGCAGCGCCGTGGCGGCAGCGGGCGGTGTCAGGTCTGGCGCCGTCGCGGTCGCCGCAGCCGATACGTTGCCGCTCGGATCGGCCTGGGTGACGCTGAGCACCTGGCTGTTGATCTGCGCCGAGGCCAGTGCCACGGAGAAACTGCCGTTAGCGGCGACGGTGGCGGTGCCGAGCACCACGCCGCCGACGCCTCGCACGCTGATGGTCGAACCGGGCACACCGACGCCAGTGAGCAAGGTGCCGCTGCCATTGACGCTGACGCCAGTCGGCGCGCCAGGGGCGGTAATGTCCGGCGCCGTCAGGCTGGCATTGGGCGACAGGTTGCCGGCCGGGTCGACCAGACGCACGGTCAACAGCTGCCCGTCGAGTTGTGCGGTGTTCAGGTTGAAGCTGAACGTACCGCCACTGCCCACGGTGGTGGTGCCGATCAGCGCACCGCCCGGGCCGTAGACGTTGACCGTCGCACCGGCTTCGCCCGTACCGCTGAGGGTCAGACCGTTGGCAGCGAGCGTCAGACCGCTGGCCGCGATCGGCGCCTGTACGTCAGCGGCCGTCAGATTGAAAACCGGCGACAGATTGCCCGTCGGGTCGGCCTGTTGGACGTTGAGCTGTTGGCCATTCAGTTGCGCGCTGGACAGTTGCACGGTGAAGGTGCCGCCAGCATTGACCACAGCGGTGCCGAGGACGGTACCGGCTGCGTTGGTCACGCTGACGGTCGCGCCGGCTTCACCCGTGCCGCTGACCGCCAGGCCGGTGCCGTTCAGGCTGACATTGCTCAGCGGCGCCGGCGCTGTGGTATCGGCGACGCTGAGGTTGGTAACCGGCGAAACGTTGCCCGCCGCATCGCTCTGCGTGACGCTCAGTTGCTGGCCGTTGAGTTGCGCCGATGACAAGGTCACCGAGAACGAGCCATTGCCCGCCACCGTCGCCGTGCCCAGCACCGCGCCACCCGCACCGCGAACAGTGACGGTGGCGCCGGCTTCACCGAGCCCGCCGAGCACCAGACCGGCACCGCTGAGTACCAGCGCCGTCGGAGCGGCCGGGGGAGTGATGTCGGGCGCGGTTACGTTAAGCCCCGACGAAGTGTTGAGTGCCGCATCGGTCTGAGTCGCATTGAGCACCTGACCGTTGACCTGCGGCGTATTGAGCTGTGCGCTGAAAGTGCCATTGGCGCCAACCGTCGCACTGCCCAGCACCACGCCGCCAGCGCCGGTGATGGTCACCGACGCGCCGACTTCGCCGCGACCGGTAACGACTGTGCCGTTGGCATTGACCGCCAGATCGCTGAGTGGCGCCGGCGCCGAGGTGTCGCCTGCGGTGATTTCAGTCGGCAGCGAGGCACCACCCAACGCAGTGTTGGCGGTGACTTCGAGGCTTTCGCCGTTGGTTTGCGCTGGCGTCAGCACCACGCTGAACGTGCCATCCCCGCCGGTGACGCCGGTGCCGATCAGGCTGTTGTCCGGCGCGTAGACGTTGATGGTGGTGCCGATCGCCGCCGTGCCTGTCAGCGTCACGCCGTCGGCTGTCAGTACAAGATTGTCCGGCGCAGCCGGGGCTGGCACTGCCGGAACAGTCAGGTCGGCGTCTGCGGACACGTTAGTCGCGACGTCTGTTTGATTCACTGTCAGCACTTGCCCGACGGTGATGCCGGGGTCCAGATCGATCAGGAATGTGCCGTTGGCCGCGACCGTGCCGCTGCCGACGATATTGCCCAGCGCATCGGTCACTTCGACACTCGCGCCGGCTTCGCCACGACCGGCGAGCTGGCTCAGATCGCCGCTGATGGTCAGACCGGTGACGGCATCTGGAGCGGTAGTATCAGCCGCCGGGTAGAGCAGCACTGGCGATGCGTTTTGCGCTTCGTCCGTCGCGATCACTGACAACAACTGACCGTTGGCCTGAGCCGGATTCAGCGTAACGGTGTAGGTACCATCGCCCAATGCCACCGCTGTGCCGAGCACGGTGCCGGTGGCGGACAGCACAGTCACGGTGCTGCCGGCTTCGGCGGTCCCGGCGAGCAAGGTGCCGGCGCCGGTCAGCGATGTCACCGTTGGTGCGATAGGTGCTGTGCTGTCCGGCGCGTCGACCAGTACGGGGTCGGACTGGTTGTTTTGTGCGTCGGCCTGCACGACCGACAGTGCGCGGCCATCGAGTTGCGCAGCCGACAACGTGACGCTGAAATTGCCGTCTGCGGCCACGGTCGCTGTACCGAGCACCACCGTGCCGTCACGCACGGTGACGGTCGCGCCGGGCTCGCCGGTACCGGTGACGGTCAAGCCGTCCTGGCTGACATTGAGGTCGGCCACTTCCAGTGGATCGGTGATATCGCCTGCTTGCAGAGGTGCTGTGGGTGAAATGTTTGAAGCCGGATCAGTCTGATTGACGCTCAACAGCTCGCCATTCACCTGCGGCGGATTAAGGGTCACGCTGAACGAGCCATTGCCGGTCACGGTTGCCGAGCCCAGTACCGTGCCAGTCGCGCTGAGCACGCGCACCGTGGCGCCGGCTTCACCGGTACCGGTCAGTGTCAGGCCATCAGGCGTGAGAACGAGGTCGGTGGGCGCAGCGGGCAGGGTGATGTCCGGCGCAGTGACGGGCACGATCGGCGAAGGGTTGCCCGCCGCATCACGCTGGATCACCGACAAGGCTTCACCGTTGAGCAAAGGCTGATCCAGTGTCACGCTGAAACTGCCATCTGCCGCCACGGTGCCGGTGCCGATGATGGTGCCCACCGCATTGGTGACGACCACCTGCGAGCCAGCCGCACCGGAGCCGGTGATGAGGCTGCCGCTGGCGTCGATCTCGACATCCGTCAGTGCGGCAGGAGGCGTGCTGTCAGGTGCCGTCAGGGTTCCGGCAGGCGAGGCATTGCCGGCCGCATCCGCCAACACCACGAACAGCGCTTGGCCATTGGTCTGCACCGGGGTCACGGTGATCTGGAAACGACCATCGCTACCCACGGTGCCGGTGCCCAGTTCGGTGCCATCGGCCGACGTCACACGGACAGTGGCGCCGACTTCGCCGGTACCGGTGAGAAGGCCGCCATCGGCATTCAGTTGCAGATCGGCCGGCGTCGCTGGCGGGGTCAGATCCGGGGCGGTGACCGTCACCGGGGCGCTGACGTTGCCGGGTGGATCAGCCTGCTGCACGCTTAGAATCTGTTCATTGATCTGCGGCGGATTGAGGGTGACGCTGAAGGTGCCGTCGCCGAGTACCACGCTGGTGCCGAGCAAGGTGCCATTGGCATCGCGCACGGTCACGGTCGCGCCGGGTTCGCCAGTACCGATGACCAACGCGCCGGACGAGTTGATATCGACGTTGTCCAGTGGATCAGGCGGGGTGAAGTCCGGTGTGGTCAGGTTCACTGCCGGCGAGTCGTTGCCCGCCGCGTCGGCCTGCACCACGGTGATCACTTCGGCATTGGTCAACGCCGGGTTCAGTGGCAGGGTGAAGGTACCGGTCGCGCTGACCACGGCGGTGCCAAGCACGTTGCCGTCGCTGTCGATGACGCGCACCTGCGCGCCGGGTTCGCCGCGCCCGGTCAGGCTTGCGCCGTCGCCGCCGATGCTCAGTTGCGAAACGGCCGCTGGCGGTGTGCTGTCGACCGAAGTGAACGGCGTGGCTGCCGAGGTGTTGCCCGCCGCATCCGTCAGCGACACGGTCAGCGCCTGGCCGTTGGCTTGCGGCGTGGTCAGGGTGATCGCAAAGGTGCCGTCGATACTCACGGTGCCGGTGCCGACCAGCGCTCCGGCGGCGTTGTACACGTTGACCGTGGTGCCGGCCTCACCGGTACCCGACAGCAAGGTGCCGTCAGTGCTTGCCACCAGCGCCGCCGGCGCATTGGGCGCGAGCAGGTCCGGGGCGATCAGGTTGACGCTGTTGGATTCGTTGCCGGCGGTGTCGGCCTGGCTCAGGCTCAGGGTCTGCCCCGAAGTCTGCGCCGGGCTGAGGGTGACGCTGAACGTGCCATTGGCCGCCACCACCGCGCTGCCGAGAACCACTCCGCCGGTGCCGAGCACGGTCACCGTGGCGCCGGCTTCACCGCGCCCGGTCAGGGCCGTGCCGTTCGGTGCCAGACTCAGTTCGCTGAGCGGCGTTGGCGCGGCGATGTCGGCAGCGGTGTAGTCGGTCGGTGACGAATTGATACCGGTGCTTGAGGTTGCCACGGCAGACAGCTGTTCGCCGTTGAGTTGCGCGGCGTTGAGGGTGACGCTGAAAGTGCCATTGGCCGCCACCAGCGCGCTGCCGAGCAACACGCCCGAGGCATTGCGAATGCTCACGGTGCTGCCGGCGGTGGCCGAGCCGGTGAGGGTCAGACCGTCGACGCTGAGGGCCAGATTGGTCGGTGCACTTTCCGCCAGATTGCCCGGTGCAGTCACCGGCGCCGCCGGTCCGGTGTTGCCGGCAGCATCGATCTGCACCACGGAAAGATTCGATCCAGCCACCGCCGCCGGGGACAACGTGACGCTGAAATTGCCATTGCTGGCAACGGTCGCAGTACCCAGCAAAACACCGCCGGTATCGCGGACTTCCACGCTGGCGCCGACCTCGCCGATGCCGGTCAGAGTGGCACCATCGGCGCTCACCGCCAGATCGCTCGCCACCAACGGCGCCGTGCTATCGACCGCATTGACGATTGCCGGGGCCGACGGATTGCCCGCCGCATCGGTGGCCGTCACGTTCAGCGACTGGCCGTTGGTTTGCGGGCTGTTGAGGGTGATCTGGAAAGTGCCGTTTGCCGCCGCCGTGGTGGTCCCGAGAAGATTGCCCTGACTGTCGCGTACGGTCACGGTACTGCCGGCCTCGGCGTTACCGGCCAGTTGCACGCCGGCAGCATTGAGCGTCAATGCGCTCGGAATCGCCGGCGCGGTCAAATCCGCGGCGATGACTTCAACCGCCGTCGAAACGTTGCCCGGCGGATCTTCCTGAGTGACGGTCAGCACTTCGGCATTCAGTTGTGCTGCGTTGAGGGTGACCGTGAACGCGCCGCCACTGCCGACCTGCGCGGTGCCGAGCAAGGTGCCGTCGGCGCTGCGCACGGACACCGTTGCGCCCGGTTCGCCATGACCAGTGACGGTGACGCCGTCAGCATTCACCGCGACTTGGGTCAGTGCAGCTGGTGGGCTGATGTCGGGCGCATTGACGCTGGTCGACGGCGAGACATTGCCTGCAGGGTCGGTCTGGCTGATCGCCAGCGCCTCGCCGTTGGTCGGCGCGGGCGCCAGGGTCACGCTGAACGCGCCGTCCGCGCCCACCACGGCGCTGCCCAGCAGGGTGCCGTTGGCGGTGGTGACATTGACTGTTGCGCCAGCCTCACCAGTGCCGCTGAGGGTGCTGCCATCGGCGCTGATCAGTGGGTTTTGCACAGCGGCGGGCGGGGTGCCGTCGACGGTGATCACGCCAGTGGAAGTCGAGGCGTTGCCATTGGCGTCGGTCAGAGTGACCTGCAGGGTTTCGCCGGTGTTCTGCGCATTGGGCAAAGTGACCTGGAAGTTGCCGCTCTGATCGACCACGCCGGTGGCCAACACGTTACCGGCGGCATCGCGCACGGTCACGGTGCTGCCGGCTTCGCCCTGGCCTTTGACCACGGTGCCGACGTCATTGATCGTAACGCCAGTCGCTGCGGCGGGCGGTTGCAGATCGCTGGCAATGATGCCGGCGGGTTGCGACAGGTTGCCGGCGGCGTCGCTCTGGATCGCGGTAAGCGCCTGGCCATTGAGCTGCGCCGGCGTCAGCGTCAGGCTGAACGTGCCATTGCTGGCGACCAGTGCAGTACCGAGCACGGTACCTGTGGCGTCGGTGACAGTGACCGTCGCCCCGGCCTCTCCGCGTCCAGTGAGTGTCGTGCCGTTGGTATTCAGCGCCAGATCGGTCACAGCGTCCGGCGCCGTGCCATCGACCGCCGTCACCGTGCCCGGAATCGACACGTCACCGTCGGGACTGGTGGCCGTCACCTGGAGAACTTGCGCGTTGATCTGTTTGCTACTGAGCAACAGGGTGAAGCGGCCGAAGCTGTTGATCAGCCCGGAGCCGAGCACAGCGCCGCTGCTGCTGGTCACCGTCACGGTGCAACCGGGCGTACCGGCGCCAGTCAGGGTGAAACCATCGGCACTCAAGGCCAGATCGGTCGGGGTCGCGACCTGGCTACCGTCCAGTCCTGCCAGCGGCACGACGGGCGAATCATTGCCGCCGCCATCCGTGCTGATGACTTCCAGATTGCCGCCAGGCTCGGCCGGTGGACTGAGGGTCACGACGAAGCGGCCGTCCGCATCGGCCGTCGCGGTGCCCAGCACAGCGCCACCGCCGGCAATGCTGACGGTGACCGTGGTGCCCGGTTCGGCGAGGCCAGAGACCTGCGTGCCGGCCGGGTTGAGCGCGAGATCGCTGACCGCTGCCGGCGGGGTGCTGTCCGGCGCGGTGACGCTGCCGGGAAGCGAACTGTTGGCGCCGTCCGACACCACGACTTGCAAGGCTTCGCCATTGGTCTGCGCAGTATCGAGGTCGACCGTGAAGGCGCCCGTGCCGTCAGCGGTCGCGGTGCCGATGACGTTACCGTCGGCATCCAGCACCTGCACCGTGTTATTGGGCTGCGTGGTGCCGGTGACCGTGGCCCCTGCAGGATCGACGACCAGCCCGGTCGGTGCAGGCGGGGCGGTGATGTCCGGTGCGGTGACCGGCGTGGCCGGCGAGGGCAGGGCGCTCGCATCGGTCTGGATCACACTCAACACCTGACCGTCGAGCTGAGCCGGGCTCAGGTTGACGCTGAAACTGCCGTCGCCGGCGACCACCGTAGAGCCGAGCACCGTGCCGTCGGGCGCGCTGACGGTTACGGTGCTGCCCGCTTGCCCAGTGCCGGTCAAGGTCACGCCGTTACTGGCGAGCACGACATTGTCCGGCGCCAGCGGCGCGGTGGTGTCCGTCGCCGTCAATGGTGTGCTGGGGGAAACGTTCACGCCATCCGATTGGCTGACTTGCAGTTGCTGGCCTTCGATCTGCGGGCTGTTCAGCGGCACTGTAAAGGCGCCGCTGCCGTCGACGATCGCGGTGCCCAACACATTGCCGGCCGAATCCTTGACCGACACCGTGGCACCGGGCTCGCCGGTGCCACTCAGTTCAGTGCCACCTGCATTCAGCGTCAGATCCGAAGGAGCCGTTGGGGCCTGGATATCCGGCGCTTCAACTGGAACTGCCGGCGAGCCCGACGGCGAGCCATCGGTCTGCACGACGCTGAGGTTCTGGCCATTGGTTTGTGCTGAGGACAAGGTGACTTCGAAACGGCCGTTGCTGCCGACGACAGCTGTTCCCAGCACGGTCCCATTGGTGTCAGTGACAGTAACGGTGGCGCCGATCTGACCCGCGCCGGAGACCACGGCGCCATTGGCGGAAATGCTTACATCGGTCACAGCTACCGGTGTGGTCAGATCGGGTGCTATCACGTTGACCGGCGCCGAAGGATTGCCGTCCGCGTCGGTCTGGATCACTTGCAGCTGTTGCGCATCGGTCTGTGGTGTGGAAAGTGGAACGGTAAAATTGCCATCGGCACCCACCGTGCCGGTGCCGATGATGTTGCCGGCCGGATCGCGCACGGTGACTGACGCACCCAACTCACCCTTACCGGTAAGCGTCTGCCCCTGAGCGTCGAGCGCGAGATCGGAGACGGCCGTCGGCCCTTGGGTGTCAGGTGTGACGTAGCTCAGCGGCGCGGAGGTGTTGCCAGCGGCGTCGCTGGCACTGATCTGCAGTGTTTCGCCGTTGTTCTGTGGACTGCTCAGTTGCAGGCTGAACGTGCCGTCCGCCGCGACAACGGCCGAACCGAGCACATTGCCGTTGGCGTCGCGCACCGTTACGGTCGAACCGACCTGGCCGCGCCCACTCAACTGCGTGCCATCGATGCTCACCGCGATGTCGCTGGGTTGAGTCAGGCCATCCAGATCAATGGCGATAACGGTCGCTGCTGGCGAAGGGTTGCCGGCGGCGTCGGTGACCAGCACGCTCAGCGCCTCACCATCGATTTGCGCGGCGCTCAGTTGCACGGTGAACGAGCCGTCGGCTGCGACTAAAGCCGTGCCGAGCAGTGTGCCTTGGGCATTGGTGACGCTGACTGTGCTGCCGGGTTCGCCACGGCCGGTGACCGAGAGGCCATCGCTGCTCACGGCCAGATCCGTTGCAGCGGCGGGGCCGGTGATGTCCGGCGCATTGAAGGTGATGGCCGGCGATTGCGCACCGGCGCTGTTGACTGCCACGACACTGAAGGTTTCACCGTTGGCCTGCGCGCGAACCAGCGTCAGCAGGAAAGTACCGTCAGCGGCCACCGCCGCGCGCCCGAGCAATTCGCCGTTGGCGGCACGGACTTCGATCGTGGTGCCGGCCCGGGCGGTGCCGGTCAGCTGGCTGCCGTCGCTGCTCAAACCGAGATTGCCTGGCGTCGTCGGTTCGACGATCTCCGGCGCGCTGACCGTTGCGCCGGTCGAGATATTGCCTGCCGCATCGGTTGCATTCACGGTCAGCGGCTGGCCGCCGGTTTGCGCGGGGCTGAGGGCGACGCTGAAAGTGCCATCCGCCGCCACCACAGCGCTACCGAGTAGCGTGCCATCGGCGGCGCGCACCTGGATGGTCGAGCCGGCTTCACCGGTGCCGCCGAGTTGCGTGCCATCTGCGCTCACGCTGAGATTGCCTGGCGCGGTGGGCGCGGTGGTATCCGGCGCAGTGACCGTACCCGGTGTCGAAACGTTGCCCGCAGGGTCGGTGAGCGTGACGTCGAGCGGCTGACCATTGTTCTGCGGCGTACCCAGGTCGACCTGGAAACTGCCATCGACGCCAACGGTTCCGGAAGCCAAAAGGTTGCCGGCTGCATCGCGTACCTGAACGACACTGCCAGCTTCGCCAAAACCACTCAGCACCCGGCCATCGGCCGACAAGGTCAATCCGGTCGCGGGCGCAGGAGGCGTCGCGTCGCCACCGCCACCACCACCACCGCCGCCGCCCCCACTTCCGCCGGCAGCGGCTGCCGCACCACCCGCGCCCAACAGGCCAAGCCCGGCAATCGCCCATGCCGGCGTTGCCCCATCCACCACACCGACGCCAGCGATCAGCTCGTCCAGCGAATTGATTTCGTCAAAGGTAAAGCCATTGAACGGCTCGGCGCTGTAGCGCGCCTGCCACAGCGTCGCGTCGTCACCCTGAAAGACAATGTCATTGGGCACGCCGTCAGGGCTGGTGACAAAGAAATTGGAGATTTTGATTTGCTCGCCAGACTTCAGATTGACGATCAAATCCTGACCGCTGCGACTGGTCGACGCCAATTGATCGGGCCGGACCGGCATTTGTACAACTGAAGGCTGACTGAGCTGAACATTGCCCCAGTTCTGGGCAGTGAGCTGAGAATTGGCTTTGTCGGCAATGACGATGTTGTCCATTACTACTCCCTGTAAATGGGTGGGGCGGACGTCCACGGGTGGTTTTAAAACCATAGATAGGGAGTGTCAGATGGGGCTGCCTGATTTTTGACGAGCGTCTGGATGGGCCATTTGCCCACGTTTATCTACTTGAAAATCCGTTCTATTCAGGTCGTTACCGTTTGTCGGGACGTTGGATCCAAGCGCTTTTTGGGTGCAACAAAATGTGTCGTTTTCGACATTATCCAAAGACACCGCGGAATAAGTCCGGGCGGAATCGACGAGGGTGATGGCTAAGCGATATTGAATTTTTCAAAGCGCAGGCCAGCCTCGGCAGCTGCCTGTCTGCGAAGGTGTTAATCAATAAGCGTGGGAGGGGGGGGAAGGCTTTGTATAAGAAATCCTGTTGTACCGTTTCAGCTGTTCTTTCTATCCCTCAGCAGTTAATGCGCTAGCTATCGATCGCCGAAGTGATCGGACGATATCCAGCGCAGACTGATCGCTAACGCTGCCGGGGCACTGATCAAACATATGCGGCGCCCCAGGGTAGACATGCAGTTCGACGGCAACCCCGGCGCGGGACAGACGCAGGGCAAATGCAACGTCCTCTTCCAGAAACAGATCCAGCGCGCCAACGGCCAGAAACGTCGGTGGCAAGTCACGCAGATCGTCTTGCAGGGCCGGCGAAAACCAGCCGATTGGCAGATCATCCAGCGCTTGGTCAGCGCGCAGGCAATCCCAGCAGAACTGGTTGGCTTGCGCTGGCCAGCCAATCACGCCGGTCGTGCTGTTCTGCTGAGGCGAGGCTGCGCTGCCCGAACGGTAATCGAGCATCGGATAAACCAGCACCTGACTGGCGATGGAATATTCGCCGCGATCCCGCGCCACAATGGCCAGCGCTGCTGCCAGCCCGGCGCCGGCACTGTGACCCATGACGATTACTTTGTCGGCGTCAATATTGAGCGTTTGCTGGTGGGCGAAAACCCAGCCGAGGGCGGTGTAACAATCCTCCAGAGGAACAGGGAAGGGGTGCTCTGGCGCGAGACGGTAATCGACGGCGACGATGATCGCCTTAAGTGCTTCGGCGAGGTCAGCCAGATAGTCATCGGCCATTTCGGGGCAACCGAGGACGAAACCTCCACCGTGGATGTACAGGATCACCGCTAAATTACCGTCCGGTGCTGCGCCTGCGGACCGGTAAAGACACAGGCGCAAATCCTCACCGTCGTGGGCCTTGGTCCATAGGCTTTCACCGCGCGCTTGTTCTCGGGATTTGAATGTCGCATGGACACGCTCCCTGATCGCGGGCAGCGTTTCCAACGTCCAGGCTTCTGCGCCGGGAGTTAAAAAGCTTTTGAAGTCGGGATCCAGCAGTTCATGTGCTTTCACGTTCTGCCTCCTGTTTTCGAATGAACGAGCGCCTCGGATGGAGGCGCCGCTCACGGTGGAGTTACAGCCAGGCTTTGATCTGCGCGCAAACGGCCGGCGTCGAAATGCCGTAGCGATCATGCAGCGTCGGCAGGGCGCCCGCGTCGAGGAACGCGTCGGGCAACGCGATCTGCCTGAAGGTGGGCGTCACGCCATTGCGCAACAACAACCCGGCAACCGCCTCACCCAAACCGCCGATGATCGAGCTGTTCTCGGCGGTGACCACCAGACGCCCGGATTTGCGCGCTTCGGCGAGAATGGTTTGTTCATCCAGCGGCTTGATGGTCGGCACGTGCAGCACGGCCACATCAATGCCGTCGGCCTGCAATTGCTTGGCCGCTTCCAGTGAGCGCATGGTCATCAGCCCGGTGGAGATGATCAGTACGTCGTTGCCCGTGCGCAGGGTCTTGGCCTTGCCGATCTCGAATTTATAACCGTACTCGTCCAGCACCAACGGCACATTGCCGCGCAGCAAACGCATATAGACCGGGCCTTGGTGAGCGGCGATGGCCGGCACGGCCTGTTCGATTTCCAGCGCATCGCAAGGGTCGACAATCATCAGATTGGGCATGGCGCGGAAAATAGCCAGGTCATCGGTGGCCTGGTGGCTCGGCCCGTAGCCCGTGGTGAGGCCGGGCAGCCCGCAGACGATTTTGACGTTGAGGTTTTCCTCGGCGATGGCCATGCAGATGAAGTCGTAAGCACGCCGCGAGGCGAACACCGCGTAGGTGGTGGCGAAGGGCACGAAACCTTCACGCGCCATGCCCGCGGCCGCGCTCATCAGCAACTGTTCGGCCATGCCCATCTGATAGAAACGCTCCGGGTGCGCCTTGGCAAAAATGTGCAGGTCGGTGTACTTGGACAGGTCCGCAGAGAGACCGACGATGTCCGCACGCTGATCTGCCAGCGCTGCGAGCGCATGGCCGAACGGTGCCGAGCGGGTCGCCTGGCCCTCGGAGGCAATCGAGGCAATCATCGCCGAGGTGGTCAGGCGCTTTTTCACCGGCGCGCCAGTAGCAGTCGAAGGCGCAGTGTTGGCGGCGTTGCTCATTGGTCTTTTCCTTCTTCAAGGTTGCTCAGTGCCAGGTCCCACTCGTGTTCTTCAACGCGAATGAAGTGGGTCTTCTCCCGGTTCTCCAGAAACGGCACGCCTTTGCCCATTTTCGTGTCGCAGATGATCACGCGCGGTTGCCCGCCGGGGTGATTGCGCGCGGCATCGAATGCAGCGACCAGGGCGTCGAGGTCATTGCCGTCGACGCGCTGGGTGAACCAGCCAAAGGCTTGCCAGCGATCGACAATGGGTTCGAACGAGAGAATCTCGCTGGAATGGCCGTCGGCCTGCTGGTTATTCACGTCGACGATGGCGATCAGGTTGTCGAGCTGCCAGTGCGAAGCCGACATCACCGCTTCCCAGGTCGAGCCTTCATTGAGTTCGCCATCGGACAGCAGGTTGTAGACGAACGAGGCCGAGCCTTTGCGCTTGAGGCCCAGGCAGGCACCGACCGCGATGCCCAGGCCCTGACCCAGCGAGCCGCCGGTGATTTCCATCCCCGGGGTGTAGGCGGCCATGCCCGACATCGGCAGGCGGCTGTCATCCGAGCCGTAGGTTTCCAGCTCGTCGAGCGGAATGATCTCGGCTTCGATCAGCGCTGCGTACAGCGCGATGGCGTAGTGGCCGATGGAGAGATAGAAGCGATCGCGCTGCTCCCATTCGGGATCTGTCGGGCGATGGTTCAGCGCATGAAAGTAAGACACCGCCAGCAGGTCAGCCGCGCCGAGGGCCTGGCCCACATAGCCCTGGCCCTGAACCTGGCCCATGCGCAGTGCATGGCGGCGAATGTTGTGCGCGCGCTGGGTCAGGCTCAGCGATGCAGCGTGTGCAAGATTAGTCGTCATGATGAAACTCCGTTGACTCAACGATTGACCAAAGCGGCGGGAATACGCAGGACCAGGCTCGCGCCGAGGAACAGCACGCCGGTAATCAGGTACATGCCGATGGCACTGGAACCGGTCAGGGTGGTGATCCAGCCGATCAGATAAGGCGAGCAGAAGCCGGCGAGGTTGGCGAAGCTGTTGACCGCGGCGATGCCAGCGGCCGCAGACACCCCGCCAAGCAGCGTGGTGGGCAGCATCCAGAACAACGAGGTGGCGGAGAGAATGCCGGAGGCGGCCAGGCACAGGCTGAGGATCGACAAGGTCGGATTGCCGCCCATCAGCGCTGCCAGGCTCAAGCCGATCGCACCGGCGATCATCGGCACGATCAGGTGCCAGCGGCGCTCGCGATGTTTGTCGCCACTGCGGCCGACCAGGAGCATGGCGGCGATGGCGCACAGATAGGGCAGGCTGGTCAGGAAACCGATGTGCAGCGGGTCGGAAACCCCTGCATTGCGCACCAGTGTCGGCAGCCAGAAGGTGATCGCATATTGGCCCATGACCACACAGAAGTAGATCGCCGCCAGCAGCCACAAGCGCCGGTCGCGAATGAACTCGCCGACCGAGGCGTGGGTGACCTTTTGCTGGTCGTCTTCGGCCAGCTCGCGAGTGATCAAGGCTTTTTCCTCGTCATTGAGCCAGGTCGCCTGATGCACGCCGTCCTTCAGATAACTCAGCACCAGCAGGCCGACGACCACGGTGGGCACCGCCTCGAGAACGAACATCCATTGCCAGCCGGCCCAGCCGTGCACACCGGCAAAGTGGTTCATGATCCAGCCCGACAGCGGGCCTCCGACCATGCCTGACAGCGGAATGGCGATAAACCACAACACGGTCATGCGCGCTCGCCGATAGGACGGAAACCAGTAGGTGAGGTAGAGCAGCAGGCCCGGCGCCAGACCGGCTTCGGCGATCCCCAGGAGAAAGCGCAGGGCATAGAACTGCCACGCGGTTTCAACGAAGGCGAACAGCGCCGAGACGATGCCCCAGGTGATCATGATCCGCGCAATCCACACTCGCGCGCCGACCTTGTGCAGGATGATGTTGCTGGGCACTTCGCAAAGGAAATAGCCGATGAAAAACACCCCGGCGCCCAGTCCGTAGACCGTTTCGCTGAGGGCCAGATCGTTCATCATTTGCAGCTTGGCGAAACCGACGTTGACCCGGTCCAGATAGGCGCACAGGTAGCACAGCATCAGGAACGGCATCAGCCGCCAGGCCGTTTTGCGATAGGCAGAAGAACGCACGGTCGAAACCGCTTCGAGCGACAGGGTAGTCATGATGGTCTGATCTCTTGTTTTTATTGACCGCCAGGCCATCAGGCCCGGCTGCGTCATCGATCCAGAACCGCACGGGCCACGCAGGCCCGCCCAGAGTTACTCAGTGAATCAGCATGCCGCCGTTCACATCGAGGGTGATGCCGGTCAGATAAGCGGACAGGTCGCTGGCCAGAAACAGCGCGGCGTTGGCAACGTCCTGCGCTTGACCCAGGCGCCCCAGCGGAATGCCTTCGATGATGGCGTGGCGGCGTTCATCCTGCATCAGGCCGCCGGTGATGTCGGTGTGAATCAGGCCGGGAGCGATGGAATTGACGCGGATATTGTCCGGCCCCAATTCCCGCGCCATGGCCTTGCCCAGCCCCAGCACACCGGCCTTGGCCGCGCTGTAATGCGGGCCACCGAAGATGCCGCCGCCGCGCTGGGCCGACACCGACGACATGCAGACGATGCTGCCGGAAGACTGTTGGCGCATCAGCGGAATCACCGCCTGGGACATGAGCAAAGTGCCGCGCAGGCTGACGTCCAGCACCTTGTCGTAGTCCGAAGGGCGAATATCCAGAGTCTTCAGTGGCTGGGTGATGCCGGCGTTGTTGACGAGAATATCGATGCGCCCGAAGTGCTCGATGATGGCGGCGACGGCTTGCTGAACCTGCGCTTCGTCGGCCACGTTGGCCGCCAGGCCCAGATGACCTTCGCCCAGTGCTGCGGCGGCGTCACGTGCTGCGGAGGCATCCAGATCGAGGATGACCACGCGAGCGCCGTGTTGCGCAAATGTGCTGGCGGTAGCGCGGCCAATGCCACGGGCAGATGCGGCACCGGTAATGATTGCGACTTTGCCTTGAAGAAGCATGGAGGATTCCCTCGAATTGTTTTTATTGGGTCGGTGTGTAAGTAACCGATGACTTAGCTTGTCCTCCGGGGCGAGCGTGAGCAATAACGCGGAAGTCACTCAATGCTGAAAAAAATTCAGCACTCGTCAGGCCGTTTCGCAAATGCTTGAATGAAACCGGTCCGTACATCACAAGAAATCACCACGGAGTCCCCATGCGCTCTGACACTGAGGCATCGATCATCCTGCCACCGCTGAAAGCAATTCAGGCCTTCGAACAAACCGCGCGCTTCGGCAACGTCGCCAGGGCAGCAGAAGTGCTGGACCTGACACCCTCGGCAGTCAGCCATCAACTGGCGAAACTGGAAGGGATGATCGGCCGGCAATTATTCGTTCGCGCTGCTCGGGGCGTCTCGCTGACTCCGGTCGGCGAGCAATACCTCAAGGAAGTTTCCGGGATTTTGCACAGTCTCGCCGTCGCCACCGAGCGTGCGGCCAGCGATGTCAGCCTCGATTGCCTGCGCTTGCACTCGTCGCCAAGCTTCGGCCTGCTCTGGCTGATGCCGCGCCTGGAAGCGTTTCGCGCCAGTCACCCGGACATACAGATCAATCTGTCGTGCTCCTATGAATCGCTGCACTTCAGTCGCGACAAGATCGACGTCGATATCCGTCACGGCCTGCCGAACTGGCCCAGTTATGAGGTGCGCACGGTCAGGAACGAGACGTTCGCGGTGCTGACCTCACCGAAACTGCTCGCACAACGCCCGGTACGCGGCGCGGCGGATCTGTTGGAGTGCGATCTGATTCTGTCGGAAGCCACTCTGCTCAAATGGCCGCAATGGTTTGCCCAACATGGCTTGGCGCGTCCGGAACGGCCTTATGCATTGAGCTTCGATCGTTCCTACATGTCGCTGGAAGCGGCGAGTCATGGCTTGGGTTTCGCACTGGAAAGCACATTGCTGGCGCAGAAGTATCTGGCCGCGGGCACGCTGGTTGAAGTCGCGCCTGAATCTCTGAGTGCTGCGGTGGCTGCGCACCATTTGGTATTCCCCAAAGCGCATTCCAGCTTCCCACGGGTCAGGCGTTTTCTGGCGTGGATGGAGAGCGAGTTGGGGCACGAGTTCGCGTATTGAGTCGGGCTCAATTCTTTCAAACTCTCTGAACCGGCCAGGGTCAATCCATTACCGGTCACATATTCACGTCAGAGGTGAAGGAATGGATAACTACCACATCAACAAAAACCAGCAGCGCTGGGAACTGGTCAAAGAGGGCGCGCAGCGTGCGTCGAAAACGGCTGCGACCAAAGCCGAGATCACCCAGATCGCCAGTGACTATCTGCAGGACAAAACCGCCTCGCTGAAAATCCATAAAGAAGACGGGACGATTCAGGAAGAACGCACCTTTCCGCGCGCAGCCGACCCGCGAAAAACCAAAGGCTGAGCAGGCTGTTCTTTTCTGTGTTCATCGTTTCTTCAGAAGGGTCTGATTTATGGTCATTGCATGTCTGGGATGGGGCTCGCTGATCTGGAAGCCGGACGGCTTGCCGCTGGCCAGCGAGTGGTTTGCCGACGGGCCGCAGGTACCGATCGACTTCGTTCGCGTCAGTGACACTGGCGAGTTGACTACAGCCATAAGCGCGAACGCGCCGCCGTGCAAAGTGCTGTGGTCGGTCCTGGACGTGACCGATCTCGATCAGGCCCGCGAACGCCTGCGTATTCGAGAAGGCGTGCCGGAGGGCAGGGAGGATGGCATCGGCAGCTTCACCGTCGGTACCTCGCCGATGGGCGTGCTTGCTGAATGGGCAATTCCTCGGCAACTCGATGCGGTGATCTGGACGGCGCTGCCCGGCAGATTCAAGAACATCGAAGGTTTGGTGCCGAATGTCGACGACGCAGTTTCTTATCTGGCCGGGTTGAGCGGCGCGGCGCACGAACAAGCGCGCGACTATATCGAACAGGTGCCGGGGCAGATCGACACGCCGTATCGCCGTGAAATCATTGCCAGGCTTGGGTGGAAATGATGAGCACCCGCAGCCAGGCGCAGATTGCCGCGATCTTCGATCAGCTGTTGGCACTGCGAGAGAGTGTCGACATTCTCCAGCACGTGGAGAGCGCCAGCGTCGAGTCGCTGCGTGGCCATCAGACCGTGGACGCCCCCGAGTCGTTGGATCTGGTGTTTCAAAAGCTGCATGAAGACATCGCCAGCATGGAGGAAACTTTGGCGACGATAGCTGAGGCTACCGGTGACGTGTCGAAGTTATGAGGGTGTCGCGGGGGTGGCATGCAGAGATGATGTGCCTGGTCTGGCGCCTTCGCGAGCAGGCTCGCTCCCACAATGGATTTGTGAATCTATGATTTCCGGGGTCTGACGCAAAAACCTGTGGGAGTGAGCCTGCTCGCGAAAGCGCTGGGTCAGGCACTTACCCTGTTGGATGTGCCGACGTTATCGCGAGCAGGCTCGCTCCTACAACGGGGCTGGATCTCTCACCACGCGCAACGCATCCACCACCAGAGAAAACGCCGGCGACGGTTGGCGGCGGCTGGGGTAGTAGAGGTGGAAGCCACCGAACGGTTCGCACCAGTCTTCCAGCACTCTGACCAAACGCCCTTCAGCCAGATGCGCACCGAACTCGTCTTCAGGCAGGTAGGCAATCCCCAGCCCGTTCACAGCGGCGTCGGCGATGTGCACGGTGGAGTTGAACACCAGTTGACCGTCGACCCGCACTTTCAGCTTTTTGCCCTGCCGCTCGAATTCCCAGGCATCGACACCGTCGTAGGTCGGAAATCGAATGTCGATGCAGCGGTGCGCCGCCAGGTCGCGCGGATGTTGCGGGGCGGGGTGCCGGGCAAAGTAGTCGGGCGAGGCGACGACGGCCATGCGCAGCGGCGGGCCGATCGGTACGGCGATCATGTCCTGGGCGACGGTATCGCTGAAACGCACGCCGGCATCGAAGCGGTCGGCAACGATGTCACGGAAACCGTAGTTGATATCGAACTCGAGCTTGATGTCCGGGTATTGCAGCAAAAGTGGCGTCAGCTTGGGCAGCAGAGTGGTCTTGATGATGTTGTCACCGCAGGTGATGCGCACCGTACCGGCAGGCTTGTCGCGCAACTCGGTCAGGGCGTCCAGCTCGGCTTCGATTTCATCGAAACGATGACCCACGGTGTGCAGCAAACGTTCGCCGGCCGCCGTCAGTGACACGCTGCGTGTGGTGCGGGTCAGCAGGCGAATTTTCAGACGCGCTTCCAGCGCCGAGACTACCTGGCTCACCGCCGATTGCGTCACGCCCAGTTGCACCGCCGCGCGGGTGAAGCTACCGCTGCGGGCGACGGTGACGAAGGCGAGCAGGTCGTTGAAATTGGGTTTGGCCATGGGCGCGCGCTCGGGTTTATTGATTAGCAGAGTTTATAACCGCATTAAGCACTCATTAGCTAATCAAAGTCTCGAGCCTGCGCAACAATACCTTCATCCCGGCCACGCCTGGCTTCTCGATCAAGGACGCCCCCATGAAACGACTGTTCATACTGCTCGGGTTTCTCCTGAGTTCATTCACTGCATTCGGAGCTGACATGTCCCACGGTGCCGACAATTTCTTCAGAAGCGACAAGGTGACCGTGCAGAAGGTCAGCTTCAAAAACCAATATCAACTCACCGTGGTCGGCAACCTGTTTGTGCCCAAAGGACTCGACCCGGCAGCCCGCAGCGCGGCGATTATCGTTGGCCATCCGATGGGCGCGGTAAAGGAGCAGAGCGCCAATCTGTACGCACAGAAACTGGCGGAGCAGGGTTTTGTCACCTTGTCGCTGGATCTGTCGTTCTGGGGCGAAAGCGAGGGCGCGCCGCGCAACGCGGTGTTGCCGGACATGTATGCCGAAGACTTCAGCGCGGCCGTCGATTACCTCGGCACACGGCCATTTATCGACCGCGAGCGCATCGGCGTGTTGGGCATCTGCGGCAGCGGCAGCTTCGTGATCAGCGCGGCGAAAATCGACCCACGCATGAAAGCCATCGCCACCGTCAGCATGTACGACATGGGCGCGGCCAACCGTGATGGCCTCAAGCACTCGCAAAGCCTTGCGCAGCGCAAGCAGATCATTGCGCAGGCGGCCGAGCAGCGTTACGCCGAGTTTACTGGCGGCAAGGTCGAATACACCGGCGGCACCGTGCTGGAACTGAAGGCCGACACCCATCCGATCCAGCGTGAATTCTTCGATTTCTACCGCACCCCGCGCGGCGAATTCACCCCGGCCAGCTCGACGCCACAACAGACCACGCGGCCGACGCTGAGCAGCAACACCAAGTTCATGAACTTCTATCCGTTCGTCGATATCGAGAGCATCTCGCCGCGCCCGATGTTGTTTATTGCCGGTGCCGACGCGCACTCCCGTGAGTTCAGCGAAGAGGCTTTCCGGTTGGCGGGTCAGCCGAAAGAACTGGTGATCGTGCCGAATGCCGGCCATGTCGATCTGTACGACCGGGTCGAGCTGATTCCTTTTGCCAAGCTGACGCAGTTCTTCAAGAGCAACCTGAAGTAACTTTCAACGCGACGGAGCAAAGCGATGCGGTTTTTTGCCAACGGCTGGAAGGGATTCGTACTGATGGCATGGCTGCCCGTTGCTCTGTCTGCACCGACCGCTATGGAGGCCAGCAGGATGTGGATGACCGTCGGAGAACAGCGTTTTGCCATTGCTCTGGAGGACAACCCGAGTACGCGGCAATTGCTCACGCGATTGCCGCTGAGCCTGGACATGACCGACCTGCACGGCAATGAAAAATACGCCACCGTGCAGCCGCCATTGCCCACCCAGCCCTACCGGCCGGGCACGATCCACAACGGCGATTTCCTTTTGTATGGCGACGATACGTTGGTGGTCTTCTACAAAACCTTCGATTCGTCCTACCGCTATTCGCGTCTTGGTCGCATCGACCGGCCGCAGGACTTGGCCGAAGTCTTGGGGCGTGGCGATGTGCGGGTGACGTTCACTCTGCATGAGTGAGGAGAGTCATTGATGAACCAGAAATCGTTAAATCAAGGGCGTCTTCTGCGCATCGTCGCCCTCGGCTGCGCGGTCCTCGCCAGTGCAGCCTGCGTGAATCCCCTCTGCGCCAATCCTTCCCGATCACCGGAGAAACCGATCATGAAAGAACAGCCTCTGACGCCTGAACAACTGGCGATCGCCCCGATTGCCGCCAACGCTGCAATCGGCGACATGCCGCGTCTGCGCGACGCACTCAATCGTGGTCTCGATGCCGGGCTGAGCATCAGCGAAACCAAGGAAATTCTGGTGCAGCTGTACGCCTACGCCGGGTTCCCGCGCAGCCTCAACGCCTTGTCATTGCTGATGAAGGTTTTGCAGGAACGCGCCGCGCGGGGCATCGAAGACGTGCCGGGACGCGAGCCGGGTCCGGTTCCGTCGGGGTATGCGCTCACCGAACTCGGCACCGACAATCAGACTCGCCTGGTCGGCGCGCCAGTGTCCGGCCCACTGTTCGAATTCGCCCCGGCGATCGATCAGTTTCTGAAAGTGCACTTGTTCGGCGACATCTTCGCCCGCGACAACCTGGCATGGACGGATCGGGAACTGGCAACTGTTGGTGCGCTGGCAGCGATGGCTGGGGTGGAATCACAGCTGGAGTCGCATTTGAAGATCAGTCTGAATGTGGGATTGACGATTGAGCAGTTGCGGCAAGCGGCGCAGGAGTTGGAGGCGCGTGGGGATTTGCAGGCTGCTGAGCGGGTGGGCGCGGGGCTGGGGAAATTGGGGGGCTGAAGTCCATAAGGTCAGTCATCTGGATTTTGCCTTTCAACAGCTCAGCGATTTTTGCGGGTTTGATGGTCCATCTGACATCCTTCGACAGATGTCCAAGTCGTAACGCCAGCTTACGTTTACTTCGCAGTCTGGAGTGCAGCTCTTTGCGAAATGCCGCCTCCCTGGACCTGGAAAAATCCACAGCTTTTTTGCTTATTGGGTTGTGCTGTTTGGTGTCCAGTGGGGGGCAGTCATAAAAGAAGATACGGTAAAGCTCTTTCCTGGCTCGTTGTCGTAGCTCTCGAATGGCGCCCGTTGGACGGGTCAAGGTTTTATTGAGGAGGTGGGCGGTTGCCCATCGATGGACCAGATCGGCCGCGCGTTCAGCGTTGAAGGCGTTTTGAGGTTCGATTCGTCGAAAGCGTTTGATGAAAAAGGCGCCATCGACTAACACCGCAGTGGGCATGTTTTTTACCTAAAAAAACGCCCAAGGGTTTGGCACGTTCTGGATGATTAGAACGGCGTACTGCCTTGGGCGGGATGGGAGCAGATTAGGTAGGAGTGACGGATACGTCAACAACACCTTTTTCGTCTGACCTGTTTGCATAAAGTTGAATGCGCCCAGCGCTTTCAACTCTCAGGTGGCGACGGGGAAACGATAAATTGCGGAGGGTAAGCGGGCAAGACAGCGACTTCCGTAAGATTTGTAGGCAAAAGCGCTGTGTCTCGTAGGCTCGGTTATCCGGGAGCGGGCGAGCGCGGGGTTGGGCAGAATCCGGGGGGCACATAATGAGAGCGGCTCTGTTAGGCCGATTCTCGTCTTCAGCGCTGGCGCCGACTCGCTCCCGGCGAGCTTCCCGTTATCCGCTTGAACGCACGACTGAACGCCGCTTGGGAGGTGTAGCCCAAGCGCTGCGCCACTTCTTCGATTGGCAGTCTTTCCAGCGTCAGCCACTGACTGGCCAGGCGCATGCGCAGTTCGGTGGCGTAGCGCAGCGGCGGGGTGCCGAGGGTGGTCTGGAAGCGTTCGGCGAAGACCGAACGTGAGGTGTTGCACAGCGTTGCCAGTTCGGCGACGCTCCAGTCGCGCCCCGGTTGTTGGTGCAGGGCCAGCAAGGCCTGCGCCAGGCGAGGGTCGCGCAGGGCGGCGACGAGACCGGAGGCATTGCCGCAAGCGCATTCGACCCAGCCGCGAACAATCATTGCCGCCACTACGTCGGCAAGGCGCGCGAGAATGCCGGCAAAGCCAATGCGCGCTGCGCTGACTTCGCGTTCCATGGTCGCAAGGATTGGCATAAGTCCCGGATAACGCTGGCCGCCAGCGTCGATCAGCATAAGACCCGGCATCAGCCGACCGAGGCCTTGCAGGCTGCCGAGTTCGAACTCCATACAGCCACTGAAGAGCAGGGCGCTATCGGGCGAATCGGCGCTGTGTCCGACCTGCACCGCGCAGACCGTGTCGCCGAGCGGTGCGGCGACGGCGCTGTCAATGTCCTGCACCTCGGCGCCTGCATGAGACAGCAACTGGTGCGCAGCACCATGGGCAATGAATACCGCATTGCCTGCCGACAATTCGTACAAGCTGCCGTCCTCCAGTCGCAACACTGTCGATCCGGCGGCAACGAAATGGAAATACGCATGGCCGGGCTTGTCGCTGAAACCCAGACCATACGGCGGACCAGCGTGGATCCGACGATATTGCACGCCACGCAAACGCATGCTGCGCAGCAATTCAGTGATCAGGTCTGATGACAGTGAAAAGGGATCGGTGCTGCTCATGTTCGGGGTTTCGATCAAAAGTTCAAGACTGCGCATCATAGATCATCCGGTTTGCCGCCAATAGACTGCCCTCTCGAAATGTCCGAGGGAGTCTTGAAATGAATGAACGTGTAGGTGATGGGCGAACTGAAGGGGAGCCGCTGGTGCCTGCGTGGATGGCGGTGTTTTCACTGGCGATGGGGGTGTTTGGCCTGCTCACGGCGGAATATCTGCCGGCCAGCCTGCTGACACCGATGGCGCTCGATCTCGGCGTCAGCGAAGCGCTGGCCGGGCAAGCGGTGACGGTGACCGCAGTGGTGGCGCTGTTTGCCGGATTGCTGGTGCCGGGGTTGACGCGCAGCATTGATCGGCGCCTGGTATTACTCGGCTTTTCGGCACTGATGATTGCTTCGAATCTGCTGGTGGCGCTGTCGTCCAGCCTCGCAGTGTTGCTGATCATGCGCATCCTTTTGGGCATAGCTCTGGGTGGATTCTGGAGCATGGCGGCGGCCGTGGCGATGCGCCTGGTGCCCGCGGCGCTGCTGCCCCGCGCGTTGTCGATCATCTTCAGCGGAATCGCCGTGGGTACCGTGGTGGCGGTGCCGTTGGGCAGCTATCTCGGCGGCCAGTTTGGCTGGCGCAGTGCGTTTTTCGCAGCAGCAGCGGTGGGCGTGGTGACGCTGGTCTTTCAGATGTTCACGTTACCCAGTCTGGCGCCGCATCGTCCGTCACGCCTGCGTACGGTGCTTGAGGTGTTGCTGCGACCGGGCATTGCCATTGGCATGTTTGGCTGTGTATTGGTGCACACCGGTCACTTTGCGTTGTTCACCTACATCAGGCCATTTCTGGAAAGCACCACCGGCGTCGGCCCGCAGACGCTGGCACTGATGCTCCTTGGTTTCGGCGTGGCGAACTTTGCCGGCACGCTGTCCGCCGGCTGGCTGTTGCAGCGCAATCCACGCGCAACACTGGTGCTGATGCCGGTGTTGGTGGGGGTTGCCGCTCTGGCGTTGGTCGGGTTACCGGCCTCGCTCACCGGGCAGGCGTTGCTCTTGGCGCTGTGGGGGATGGCCTTCGGTGGCGTGCCGGTCGCATGGTCGAACTGGGTGGCGCGCTCGATACCCGATCAGGCCGAAAGCGCAGGCGGCATGGTCGTCGCATCGGTGCAGTCGGCGATTGCCGCAGGCGCCGCAGCCGGCGGTTCGGTGTTCAGTTTCAGCGGTATCGATGGTGTGTTTGTAGCGGCTGGAATTCTGATGTTGCTGGCCGCGCTGCTGATTGCACTGAAGGTCAATGTCGATGTGCCGGAGCCGGGTTCGGCGCCGGTGGCACCGGTGCATTTGTGATTTGATCAATCCGCCTTACGCGTGGCGGCAATGTCCCAGGTTTGCATGACCTGAGTGATAGCAGCATCAATGTTATCCAGCGCGGTGTTGTCTCTGGCGAGGATGGATATGCCCTGCAGGAAACTGTCGAATACCGTCGCCATCGCCGCCGCACTTGTGCCGCTGGCCAGCTCGTCGGCATTCACAGCGCGTTCGACGCAGGCTTGGATGCCGGCACGGGTGCGCTGCCGTGAGTGGGTCAGGGCTTGCGCCACATGGGCGGTTTCCGGGCTCGGTGCGCTCATGACGCCGAGGGTAACCATGCAGCCCTTGGGGTGTGTGTCGTCGCACTGCATGCGTGCCGACTGGCGCAAAGCGGTCTCGATCGCCTGGCGTGGTGGCAGGCTGTCGTCCCACAGGCACTCGGTGACTTGCGCATAGGTGGTTAAATAACGCTGCACGCATTCATCGAACAACGCTTCCTTGGAACCGAACGCGGCGTAGAAGCTCGGCGCAGAGATACCGCCACCCAGGCCTGCCTTCAATTGGGCCAGCGATGTCGCGTCGTAGCCGTGTTGCCAGAACAGTTGCAAAGCCTGATCGACGGCGTCGTCGCGATCAAACTGACGGGGGCGACCGGTTCTCGCCATGACCTGACTCCTCATTGATTTAATATAAAGACTAGTCGATACAGAAATTGTTGACAACGCTGCGCATGCACCCTCAGGATCTAGATCGATCGGTATTTAAATCTGAGTCGTTTTTTTCGAGGAGCTTCCAGTGACACCTTCAATCACGTTAACGGCTACGCCAAAAGGTCTGCCCATCGGCGCTTTGCTGGCGCTGGCCATGACTGGCTTCATCTGCATCGTCACCGAAACCCTGCCGGCGGGCCTGTTGCCGTTGATCAGTGAAGGCCTGGCGATTTCGCCGTCCATGGCCGGGCAAATGGTTACCGCGTACGCATTGGGTTCCGTACTGGCGGTGATCCCGATGACCATCGCCACCCGGGGCTGGCGGCGCCGCAACGTGCTGCTGCTGACGATTGTCGGTTTCCTGCTGTTCAATTCGATTACCGCGCTGTCGTCGCATTACGGCGTGACGCTGGTCGCGCGGTTCTTCGCCGGGGTTGCGGCGGGTCTGGCATGGAGTCTGCTGGCCGGCTATGCGCGACGCATGGTTGAGCCCGAACAGCAGGGCAAGGCGTTGGCGCTGGCGATGGTCGGCACACCGATTGCGCTGTCGCTGGGCGTGCCTCTGGGTACGTGGCTCGGTGGGCTGGTCGGTTGGCGCACTACATTCGGTCTGATGTCGGCGCTGACCTTGGTACTGATCGTCTGGGTACTGGTGAAAGTGCCCGACTACCCGCCGCAGCCGGCCCATCAACGCCTATCGCTGAGCAAAGTCCTGACTACCCCGGGCGTGCGTCCTGTGCTAGCAGTGGTGATCAGTTGGATGCTGGCGCACAACATTCTCTACACCTATATCGCTCCGTTCGTGGCGCCGGCGGGCATGGCCGAGCGGGTGGATGTGGTGTTGTTGAGCTTCGGCATCGCCGCTCTGGTCGGGATATGGCTGACGGCGAAGCTGGTCGAGCCGCTGCTGCGTTCGACGGTTCTGCTGAGTTTGGCGACCTTTGCCGCCGTCTGCGTGGCGCTGGGATTTGGCGGAGGCAGCCCAGAGGTGATTTATCTCGGCGTGGCGGCATGGGGTTTAACCTTTGGCGGCGCGGCGACGCTGTTGCAAACGGCGCTGGCTGATGCGGCGGGCGACGGAGCGGATGTCGCCTTGTCGTTGAACGTAGTGGCGTGGAACAGCGCGATCGCTGGCAGCGGTGTCGTCGGCGGCGTGCTGCTCGATCAGTGGGGCGTTACCTCATTTCCGTGGGCCATGCTGGCACTGGTCGCTATCGCCTTCGCCATTGCCTGGGGTGCCCGGGCCCACGGTTTCAAGTCGGGCCCGCGCTCTGTAGAAGCTTCGGTGGTGACGGGGCATTGAACCCCGCTAGCAGTTTCTTCAACCGCGCTTCGGCAGTTTCCAGTTAGGCCGGATGAAATGGCAAGTGTAGCCATTCGGAATCCGCTCCAGGTAATCCTGATGCTCGGGTTCCGCTTCCCAGAACGGCCCCGCCGGTTCGATTTCCGTAACCACTGGGCCCGGCCACAATTTCGATGCGTCGACATCGGCGGCGGTGTCCTCAGCGACGGCGCGCTGCTCGTCGTTGAGGTAGTAGATCGCCGACCGGTAGCTCGGGCCAAGATCGTTGCCCTGACGGTTAGGCGTGCTCGGGTCGTGGATCTGGAAGAAGAACTCGAGGATCTGCCGGTAGCTGATTACCGCCGGATCGAATTCAATCTCGATGGCTTCGGCGTGGTTGCCGTGGTTGCGATAGGTCGCATTCGGCACATCACCGCCGGTATAGCCGACGCGGGTTTTCAGCACACCCGGGTAGCGGCGCAATAAATCCTGCATGCCCCAGAAGCAGCCGCCGGCGAGAATGGCAGTTTCGGTTTGAGTGGTCATGGTGTGTGCTTCCTCTCGAGACGATGTGGGGATACCCACTGTTATGAGGGCGGGTTGAGAGAATCCAAGGTCACGCTCATCAGAATCGACCACTGGCCTGCTGATCAAGCGGCCTGCAGGCGACTGTCAACCAAAGCCAAAGAACGAACGCAGCTTGCTCGGTGACTTGCGCTCGTAGAACGGCTTGGTCTCCTTGAGGAAGTAATCACTCAGCCCGGCTTGTCCCGTCAGCACGCGGCAAAAATCAACCGGCCCGCCATCAGGGGCTGTATCCCCAGCGACATTGCCGGCCTCGCGCATGACCTGCTCGATATCGCCATCCGCTTCGATGCCGACGATCAGGTGCGGTTTTTCATCAACCGAGGCGTCGTGCATCAGCGCCAGGAATGCGCGTTTCACATTGGCGTGTTTGCCAAGCAGTTGCGAGAGCGAATGGACCATCGTCGATGGGTAGTCGGATGGCTGGCCGAGCAAGACGTTGGTTTCTTTTTCAACGGTACGCTGCGTGGCGGGCCGGCCGATTTCGCCTGAGAGCAGGCGTTGCACTTCCTCCGGAAGGAATTCCTTGCCGTACGGCGACTTCGGATTCAGAAAAAGCAGCGCGCCCAGAGTGATTTCGAACAATGATCGTGCCGGTATCTCCACATAGCTCTGCTCGCTGTCGATGGATTGTTGCAGCGTTGGCAGCGAGGAGAAGAACGGAATGACCGGCGTGCCATCGGGCTTCTGCCAATGGGCGATGCTGATATTGCTGCCGGCTTCGAGATTGACATGACCCTGCGCCGCACCAGCGGTGCCGAGGATGTAGACGGTCGAGTCCAGCAGGGTGCGATAGAACTCAGGGCGATGCGCGGGTTCGTCCGCGGCCAGCCGGAGTGATGTTTCCAATGGGTTTTCTTGGGAAGTATCCATGAGACTAATCCGTTATTTTCTATGGGACGCGATGATTACCTGGCCGGTTCGAGGAGACGTGCTTTCACGAAGATACTCGTCCAAAGATTCGAATCTTGCGCCGTTCTAACCAACACCACAAAGCCAACTGTGGGAGCGAGCTTGCTCGCGAAGGCGTCGTGTCAGTTGAAATAACTCACGGCTGATAAACCGCTTTCGCGAGCAGGCTCGCTCCCACATTTGAATCTCGCGTTGGGTCTTATAGCAAACTCCACGAAACCCCAACATAAACCCCCATCCCTTCACCCGGGGTCGACCGCGCAGCATCCAGACCTTTGTCGTCATACCCCGGCGTGACTGTTGCCGCATAACGCTTGCCGGTCAGGTTGCGCATGTCGACCCAGCCTTGCCAGTCGCCCTTCGGCGCGTTGTAGCCCAGGGTGGCGCCAAACAGGGCGTAGGGATCGGCGTAGTAGCTGTTGGCGTAGTCCACGGCAACTTTGGACACCAGTTGTGTGTTCGCGGCGGCGAAGAAGCCCTGCGGCCAGTCGTAACGCAGTTCGCCCTGGTAATAATGCATTGGCAGGCCCGGCAGGCGGTTGTCGCCGAAGCGTTCGTCGTCGCGGTAGTGGAAGTCGCTGAAGGTGTAGGCCTGGCGCAAGCTCAACTGGCGGCCGTCGGCGGCGGTCCAGAGTTTGCTGTTGAGGCTGGCCTCGATGCCCTGGTGCACGGTCGGGCTGGCATTGAGTTCGTAGGGCGTGACGGCGTTGGCGTCCGGCAGTACCGAGAGCAGTTCGTGACGAACTTGCGCGTAGTACCAGGCCAGGCTCCATTCGCCCAGTTTGCTGTCGCCACGGCCACCGAGTTCCAGAGTGGTAGCGGTCTGGTTTTGCAGTTCGACCGGGTCGCGCTGGGTGCCGGTGGCGGCGCCGTTGCCGGCAGGGAAGCGCACGTTGGAGCTGTAGATCAGCGACCACGGGTGCGGTGCTTCGACGGAGCGGCTGAGGTTGCCGAACACTTGCACGTCGGAGGTGATCTGATAGCGCAGGCCGATGCGCGGTGCATAGTCCCAGTCGCTGAGACTGGTCTTGCCGCCGCCCTGCGGATAGGTCACGGCGCTTTCGCGGCGGGTGTAGATCGCGGCGAGGCCGGTGGTCAGCCAGAGGTCGTCGGCAATTTCCAGGTCGTTACCGAAATGCAGCACGGTATCCGAACCCTGATAGGTGAAATTACGCATCCGCGTGCCCGGGGCATAGCTGGCGGTGTTGCCACTCGGGATGCGCACGAACTCGCTGGCGCCATCGTTGGGCAGGTGCTTGGTCACGCGCAGGCCGACATTGCTGCGGCTTTCCATGCCGAACAAAGTGTCGCGGCGCTTGTAGTCGAAGGTGCCGCTGACGTCGGTGTAAGCCACCTTCAGCCGGTTCGGGCCTTCGCGCAGATCCATCGGGTAGTCGTGGTAGACGAGGCCGGTCTGGATGCTCGAATCGTCGTCGAGGTAGAACGTGGTCTTGTTGCCGATGAAGGTACTGCCGGGCTGCTTGCGGCTGTCATCGCGGGTCACATACGCCGGGTTGGCTGCCCGTGGGCTGTGTTCGATGGAATGCTTGGTCACGCGACCGGCGAGGTCGTTGTCGGTCTCGCGATAGCGGAAATAGAAGCGGGTTTCCAGATTCGGGTTGAAGCGATAGCCGAAGTTGGCGATCAGGCCTTTGCTCTCGCTGGCGGTGTGGTCCTGATAGCCGTCGGCGTTGGCATCGGTCAGCGACACGTAGTAATCGAAATCCCCCAGCACTTGCCCGGAGCTGACCTGGCGCTGCTGATAGCCATGGCTGCCGGTGGCGTAGCGCACTTGCAGCTTCGGCGCGGTGTAACCGGTGTGGCTGACGTAATCGATAGCGCCGCCCAGCGCCAGCGCGCCGCGATCGAAACCGTTGGCGCCGCGCAGCACTTCGACATGGTCGACCCACAACGGCTCAAGCAATTCATACGGCGTGCCGCCGGGGCCGGTGAGAGGCAAGCCATCCAGCATCGTGTACAGCCCCGAGGCGTGGGCGCCGGGCGCGCGGTTGATGCCTGAACCGCGGATGGAAATCTTCACGCCTTCGTTGCCCGCCGACTGGGCATACACCCCCGGCTGATAGGCCAGCACATCCTGATTGCTGGCAACACGGCCCTGCAACGGCTGGCGCATGTCGACCACGTTGGCGCCGCCGGGAACCTGCTCAAGGCGTTGCCGCGCTTCTTCGACCACTGCATCGCTGCCACTGCGCTGATCTGCCGAAATCAGCACTTGCCCCAGCTCCAGACCTTGGGTCTCGGCCATCACCGGGCAGGCCAGGGCCAGACCGAGCAGGGCAGTGGGCAATGATTTGGACGACGGCATCGAAAAAACTCCAGCAAACAGGGGATCGGGCAATGAACAGTGCGACGTCGGAACAAACCCAGGAAACACATGGCGACAGGGCTTTTTTGCCCGACGATGGCAAACAATCGGGCGTGAACTAACCTCACGGATCAGGGCCATCGGGTCAATAAACAAATTCAGCGGGCTGTTGAAGCGCGAGGACAGGTTCATGGCGAAAGACAAGAAGAAACCTGCAAAGGCAATCGAACGTCCACGCTTGAAAAACAAGGACTATCTGCAACAGCTGCGCAAGCTCCACGTTGAGCTGGTCAAGCTGCAGGAGTGGGTCATCGCCAAAGGTGTCAAGGTGTGTATTGTTTTCGAAGGGCGCGACGGTGCGGGCAAGGGCGGGGTGATCAAGGCGATCACGGAGCGCGTCAGCCCACGGGTTTTCCGGGTGATGGCACTGCCGGCGCCAACCGATCGCGAAAAGAGCCAGATGCATGTGCAGCGCTACCTGCCGCATCTGCCGGCAGGCGGTGAGGTAGTGATTTTCGACCGCAGTTGGTACAACCGCGCCGGCGTCGAACGGGTCATGGGCTTTTGCACGGAAGAACAGGCTGACAAGTTTCTCAAGTCGATCCCTTGGGTGGAGAACGCTATCGTCGATTCGGGGGTGATCCTGCTCAAGTACTGGCTTGAGGTCAGTCCGGAGGAACAGACCCGCCGGCTCGAAGCGCGAATCAATGACGGGCGCAAGACCTGGAAACTGACACCAATGGATCTGAAATCCTACAGTCGCTGGTATGACTACTCACGGGCGCGGGACGAGATGTTCAAGCATACCGACACCGATTGGGCGCCGTGGAGGGTTGCCGACTCCAATGACAAGCGTCGTGCACGGCTGAACATCATCACTGATTTGCTCAGTCGCATCCCCTATGAAGAGGTCAAGCGCGACAAGGTCGAGTTGCCGAAACGGCAGAAGCCGGGCAAGTATCGGGAGCCGGATTATCCGTACAAGCGGGTGGCGGAGCGGTTTTGACATTTGCGGGTTTTTTGGGGCTTGGCGGCCTTTGGGCCGACCAGGCTCTTGGGGTTTTGGGTGTATATCCGTTTTTTTGGGTGTTGCGGCTGGCGGTTCCGCTCTTACAGCGGGTCACTTTTGCAGACGCCCAAAAGTAACCAAAACGCTTTGCTCCTACGTTCGGCCCTCGCAGGCTCGGGTTCCTTCGCTACGGGACTGATCCGGGCGCAGCGGCTACGGTTTGCTTCGCTGCACCTCCTTCCGCTGTGTTCG